>JAICJD010000105.1 GCA_025928645.1 Gemmatimonadales bacterium | reverse complement strand
CGTTAGGCCTCAGCCGACCTTCAGATAACCGGACACCATCTGGCTTGCCGAACATCCGTCCCGATCACACATTTCCAGCATGAGTTCCCCCATTTTTGACTTTTCGCACCTCACCCCGGAAGAGCGGATTCAGCTCGCCGAAGAGCTCTGGGACAGCCTGGAGCCCGCCGCCGTGCCCCTGACGCCGGAGCTCACTGCGGAGTTGCGCCGGCGGCGGGAGGAGTACGGCCGCGACGGTGAGCCTGGCCAGCCCTGGCGGGAAGCGCTCGACGACATTGAACAACGCGGCGCGTGACGCCGCGTTTGTTTCTTCGGGCAGCTGCCAAGGCCGACCTGCGCGAGGCCTTCGAGTGGTATGAGGCTCGGAGCACCGGTTTGGGCTTCGAGTTCCTTCGCGCCGCGCGAGCAGCGTTGGCCCTGATTGAGCGGAGCCCGACCCAGTTCGCGGTGGTGCTCGACGATATCCGGCGGGCCCATCTGCTCCGCTTTCCCTACGCCCTCTACTACGTCGTCGACGAGGAACGCGTGATCGTGATCGCCTGCGCGCATGGTCGGCAACATCCACGTCGGTGGTCGTCGCGCCGCTGAGGCCTAACCCGCAAATGCAGCCGACAAACGCGGACTGGCCGAAACACCGGTGAGCCGCAGCCCTCCTCAAGGCGATAAGGAACGTAAGTTCTCTCCAGTCGTTTGCAGCTGATTTGCAATCCGTTAGGCGGCTTTCCACCATCTTCGATGGACACGATGTCTTCAAATCACGACTTCGAAGACCTGTTCGACGTCCAGGCCAACGAGCCGGCGACGTGGATTGAACTGGCAGACTCATTGAGGCTGGGCGCCCGACCGGTGTTCGCACGTCTGGAAGAGATACGGGACACCTCCCCGAACAAGGATCAGATCCGACTCGAGAAACTCGGCTGCGTTAGAGCGTACATGCTGCTAATAGCCGCCGCGTTCGAGAACATGCTGAAGGCAATCGCGGTCAAGCGTGGGATTCTCGCCGCTGATGGGGGTCAGCTGGATCCCAACGGCTCGGGGTTTCCCGGCAGCGGTCACGCTCTTCGCGAAATGGCGAGCAGTCTTCAGCTCGACATAACCCCCACTGACGTTGACCTCTTACGGCGCCTAGGAGAGTACTACCTATGGGCATCTCGATATCCAGTTCCTAGGAGTGCTCAGCGCTCAGCTCGCGCACAGAAGAACTCGCTACTGAGGCTGAGTTCCAGCGATGTGCAATTGAGCGATGACCTGTTTGACAGATTGTTGAGAATCGCGCTGCAAGCCGCCTAACCCGCAAATGCAGCCGACAGGCCGGATCGAGCAATGCTCCCTGCGGGCGGCACCGCCCGTGAGAGGACAAGGAGCGAAGGTTTGTGCGGGCGCGGGCATGATGGCCTGCAGCTGATTTGCATTCCGTTAGACGGCTTGCGACCCCGCCTATTCAGACTCCAGAGGTCCGATGTCGCCCCGGCGGCCGTGGACGATCGCGAGGACCTCGACTTGCTCGGACGTGACGCGATAGATCACGCGGTAGGGACCTTCGAGCATTTCCCGGAGGGTGGGACGCCTGCGAGTCCCCGCCGATCACCGTCCCGCTGCGGAGCGCTGGCGCCGCCTCCCGGCGCGTCGGGCTGGGTGCGGCCGCCTGGCGTGGGCAAGGACCCCGTACCTTCAGCCGCGCCCCTGCCGCACACGGCGCGCCGGCGGCGCCTCACCGGAACCCATGGCTTCGGAGGCAGGTTTCCTGGTTGCGTGTCCGCCTAACGAAAGGCAAATCAGCTGCAGGCGATCATGCTGGCGCCCGCACAAACCTTCGTTCCTCTGGCGGCCAACCGTCGGTCGCGCCCACGCCGGAGTTCGACTGGCTTCGGCCTGTGGGCTGCATTTGCGGGTTAGACGGCTTGCTGACAGCGATGCTAGCCCCGCCAGCCCGCCCCGCCCATATTTCAAGGTCCTTCATCGGAGCCCGTCAGCATGGCCGATGCCGAATCCGTCAAGCCCGCCGCCCGCGAGTTGGTCGACCGCCTCCCGGAGGACGCCTCGTGGGAGGATCTCATGTACCAGATCTATGTGCGCGAGGCCATTGAAGCGGGCCTGCGTGACGCTGACGCCGGACGCGTCGTGAGCCACGAGGAGGCCGTCCAACGGCTGCGCCGCGCCGGCCCGTGACGCCGGTTGTCTGGACCGAAGCCGCGCTCGCCCAACTTACCGCAATCCAGGACTATATCGGCCAGACCTCGCCGGTGTACGCTGCTCGGATGATCGAGCGAATCTTCGCACGCGGTCCCCAGCTCGCCCAGTTTCCGCTTTCCGGCCGCCATGTAGCCGAACGGAGCGATCGTGCCCCCTAACCCGCAAATGCAGCCGACAAGCGCGCAGCGGGTCAGGCCCCGATGATCAGCAGCTCTCCGCTGGCGCTGTGGAACGTAGGTTGTCTCAAGGTCGCTTGCAGCTGATGCGCATTTCGTTAGACGGACACGAAGGAGTTCTTCAACTGTGAGGCAAGGTATGGCCAGCGCCGGAGAGAAGGCCGCCGCAACCAGGAAGCGCCGAGCAGCCGCCAAGAAGGCCACCAGAACGCGCAAACGGAGAGCCGCAGGTCAAAAGGCAGCCGCGACGCGTAAGCGCCGCGCCGCCGGGAAGAAGGCGGCTAGCACACGCCGACGGCGGGCGGCGGCAAAGACGGCGGCTGCCACGCGCGCGTCGCGAAGGGCTCCGGAGGTCTAGCTCGCAGATCGCGCGGCGTGCCGTCTAACCCGCAAATGCAGCCGACAGGCCGGGACGGGCCTGCGCTTCATGCGGGCGCGGCGCTCCCCGTGGCCAAGCAGCGGAAGCGTCAATTTGGGCGGGCGCGGGAATGATCGCCTGCAGCTGATCTGCAATCCGTTAGGCCTCACACGACCCTCCGGAGGGCGGCATGGCGGATCTCCAAGCCTTTGACCTTGATGGCCAGGTTGCCGTTGTCACCGGCGGCAATGGCGGCATCGGCCGTGCGATCGCGCTCGGATTGGCGGGCGCGGGGGCAAAGGTTGCTATTTGGGGGCGAAATAGCGAGAAGAACGCGGAGGCCCTCGCAGCGTTGCGGGCAGTGGGTCCTCCGGCGATGGCTCTGGCAGTCGACGTGGCGGACCGGAGCCAGCTGCAACCAGCGCTGGCCGCCGTCGAGAGGGACCTCGGGCCAGTGTCCATTCTCGTCAACAACGCGGCGGTCGCGGCCTTCGGTGGGGTCTTAGACCTTTCGCCGGAGGACTGGGATCGGGTCATCGAGACCGACTTGACGGCGTGCTTCCTCCTTGCCAAGTACGCCGCGCAATCGATGACCAAGCGGCAGGCTGGCAAGATCATCAACCTCGCAAGCACCTACTCGCTATTTGGCTCCGCATTCGCGCCGTCCTACAGCGCGGCCAAAGGGGCGATCATGCAACTGACAAAGTCCCTCGCGATTGAGCTCGCACCCCACAACATTCAAGTGAACGCCATTCTCCCGGGCTGGATCGATACCGATCTTACGGGGCCGATAAAGGGCATGCCCCTATACCAAGAGATCCTGACGCGAACGCCGGCAGGCCGTTTCGGAACGCCCGCTGAATGCGCTGGGGCGGCAGTGTTTCTCGCGTCAGCGGCGGCACGCTTCGTCACAGGCACGGCGCTGGTGGTTGACGGAGGATACGCTATTCGATGACGCCGGCAACCGCCAATGGTGAGGCCTAACCCGCGCATGCAGCCGACAGGCCGGAGGGGCGCGGGGCTCCGCTCGGGCGGGACCCTCCCGGAGCGCAATAAGGAACGTAGGATTGTGCGGGCGCGTGCTTGAGGGCCTGCAGCTGATGCGCAAGTCGTTAGGCTGACGCGAGTACAGAGGAGGTCCCCGTGATTCGGGTTGCTGTGGTCCTCATGGGACTCGGGATGGGTTGGACCGCTCCCTCGCCGGCTCAGAAAGCGGCAGCAATCGCCCCGGCAACGCTCGTCTCAAGCCAGCCGGGGGCCGACTCGACGAGGCGGCTGCTCCTGGTGCCGGACAGCATTCGCCAACGGGCCGGCTACCACCACTGGAAAGGTGCTGCAATTGGTGGGGCCCTGGGGGCGCTCGGCGGCCTGGTTCTGGCGCTCGCAACCCACGGGCAGTGTGATGACTGTACGTCCGATACAGCGCCCCTCGGCAAAGTCACCCTCATCGGGGCGGGATTGGGGGGTGCCTTCGGATTTCTAGTTGGGCTCGCTTCCCCTCGCTACCGCTGGGTCAAAGCCAGCGGGGAGTAACGATCGTGCTGTGCTGAGCCACGGCGCAGCCTAACCCGCAAATGCAGCCGACAAGCGCTCAGCGGTCGAGCTCCCTGTTGTACCGCACTCCGGTGGTGCGCTGAGGAACGTAGGTTTGCTCAAGGTCGCTTGCAGCTGATTTGCCTTTCGTTAGGCGGACAGCACCGGAGGAGGTCGCTATGACCAGCGTTGCAGTCGTGCGGCCACGGCCTTTGGCCGTTTGCGGGGCGATAGCACCCATCGTGTTCACCGTCGCAATGATTGCCGCAAGCCTCCAGCATCCAGCGTATAGTCATGTCAAGAACTTCATCAGCGAGCTGGGCGCTACCGGAGCTCCTGGTGCGACCATTATGAACTTTGCCGGCTTTCTCCCTTACGGCATCTTGATGGTGGCATTTGCGGTGGCGGTCCACCGAGGAATCCGAGCGGATGCGGGAGGATGGCTCGGCCCGAGTCTTCTCGCCCTCTATGGCCTCGCCTATGTGGGAGTAGCCATGGCACCTTGCGATCCGGGCTGCCAGGCGGCGACCCCATCCGTGCATCATCGTCTGCACTTGCTGATCGGCGATGTTGCCCTACTGACTGCTGTTCTCGCCCCATTCACGCTCTACGCGCGCATGTTGAGAGACCCGGCTTGGCGGTCGCTCGGCATCGCGACGCTGGTGTTGCCGGGTGCATCGTGGCTGATTCTGGAGCTGAGCGGGCTGGGAGTCTCGGGTGCTCTTCGGCAACGACTTTGGCTCCTGCTGTTGTTTGTGTGGATAGAACTGGTAGCTATGCGCCTCCTCCGTGTGGGCAATCAGCCCACCACACAGCCGGCACCACACGCTGCTCGCGCCGGCCCGTGATGTGCGGACGTTGCCCAACCGGCTTGCGACGCTTGTGGCGACTCGCCTGCGACGCCTCGGAGTCGCAGGGGCTCTGATCGATGCGGAAGTCGCCGCGATGACGCCGGTCAACGTGGCTGTAACTCAGGATCGCTCGGTGGTGGGCTCGATGATGGACTTCGCAAAGGCGATCCCGGTTTACTTGCCGATCGGAGGGTGGGATCTGACAACCCTCCCGTTCATCGAGTCACGACTGGCAGAGACTCCGTGTCGGGTATCCGGTCGCGAGGCAACGATCTTCCCGGACCGAGCAACGCCAGATCTACTGGCCGCTCGCTGGCATGCTGCCTAACCAGCAAATGCAGCTGACAGGCGGGACCGGGCGGAATTCCGTGCGGCCACTGCTCGCCGGTGGCGACCAGTGGAACGTGGGGTAGTGCGGGAACGACCACGATTGGCTGTAGCTGATTTGCAGTGCGTTATGCTGCGCCGCCAGCATCACAGTTCCGTGTAGTAACGCAGTGCGTTACGAACGCCTATTCCAGCGCGCGCCGGTTCGGAAATGGGCCGTCGCGTTGCATCGTATTGGGGTTACGGCTGCTCATGCTGGATGCCGCTGGCCGCCTGGACGATCTGCGTGTGCCGCCGGCGAACCGGCTGGAGAAGCTGGTGAATGACCAATGGCGGGTCTGCTTTCGTTGGGCGGAGGGACGGGAGCTGCCTACGATGTCGAAATCGTCGACTACCACTAATCGGCGGCTGGCGCCGGTGCACCCCGGGGAGATCCTCCTGGAGGAGTTTCTCCTGCCGCTGGGCCTGACCCAGTATCGCCTGGCCAAGGGGCTGAGTGTGCCTCCCCGGCGCATCAACGAGATCGTGCACGGTACCCGGGCCATTACCGCGGATACGGCCCTGAGGCTGGCGCGGGTCTTCGGCACCTCGGAGCGCTTCTGGCTCAATCTGCAGACCGCGCACGACCTGGAGCTCGAGCGGGACCGGCTGCAAGGGCGGCTCGAGCGTGAGGTCGAGGTCCTCGACGAGGCCGGCTGAGTCGGCTGCCCCGCAGGGCGCAGCCTAACCCGCAAATGTAGCTGACAGGCCGGACAGGGCCACGCTCCGTGCAGCCGAGATCGCCCGTGAGGCGATAAGGAACGAAGGTTTGTGCGGGCGCTGAGGTGATCGCCTGCAGCTGATGCGCTTTTCGTTAGGTGGCAATATGAAGATCTGTGCTTGCGCTCTAATGCTCGTCGCACTTGCCGCGTCTCCACTGCGGGCTCAGGATCTGCCACCTGACTCCCTGTTCGACCGCCTTGTCGGCCGGTGGGTGCTCACAGGCACCATCGCCCACCAGCAAACGACGCACGACGTAACGTTCGAGTGGATGCTCGGGCGCGAATACGTTCAGATGCACGAGGTGTCCCGCGAGCGGGCCCCGAACGGCACACCGGCCTATGAGGCCGTCGTTCTATTTGGTCGCGATCCACGGTCCGGTGAATACGCCTGCCTCTGGATGGATAACACGGGCGCGGCCGCCTTCGATCCTGCCGGCACTGGCCGCGGGACCGTGGCGGGCGATTCGATCCCGTTTCTCTTCCGCTACGACGCACGGGACAGTTTCCACACCACCTTCGTCTATGATCGGCCGTCCGATTCCTGGCAGTGGCATATGGATAATGACAGCGCGGGCGTTCGGCGGCCGTTCGCCCGCGTCACCTTGACGCGTCGCTAGGCCGGAGCCGGGCGAGCTTGCGTTTGCCACCTAACCCACAAATGCAGCCGACAAACGCGGTCTGGCCTCAGGACGCGACCGGCGCGGAACGCTGCGCCGTGAGCCTGGGACCCGTCGATCGAATGTTCGAGACTCCGCCCGATAGCCCCGGCCAGTGTGAGCCGGGACTATCGGACGACCGAGCGCGAGCTCCACGTCTCTGTTACTGTCCCGAGCTCTCACCCAGGGCGACGAGAAGCTCGTCCAGCTGATCGAACGTCTCGATCATTGCCTCGGCTGCTCCGGTGCCGGCGGCGTCGAGCGCTTCCTTCGAAGGATAGCGCTCCTGCAGGACCACCAGCGTCTTGCCGCCCTTTTCCTCGAAGGTCACCGTGGTGACAGACCCGCCCTCGCCACCTTCGTCATTGGTCCACGCGAGCCGCGAATACGGCTTCACCTCGACATACGTGCCGAAAAACGCGGCTGGCTCGGGGCCACCATGGTCGAATACCAATCGGTACTTGCCTCCGACCCGAGCATCGATCTCGCAGGACAGCAGGGTCATTCCCATCGACTTGGGCACCCACCAACGCTTGAGCAGGTCGGCCTTGGTAAATGCGTCGAACACGATGCGCGCCGGGCCGTTGATGGTCCGCGTGACGACCACCTCGCGGTCCGACTTCCGTTCCACCGTGGTGCGCTTCTTCACGGGGCCGGGCTTACCTTCGATTCTTGCGTTCATCGCTCTTCTCCTTTCGTGTCAGTTCCTCGACCACCTTGTCCAACTCGTCGAAGCGTTCGTCCCAGCGCCGGCGGTACCTCTCGAGCCACGCCGTCTCTTCCTCCAACCGGCGCGGCCCCAGCTGGCACGTCCGCACGCGCCCGATCTTCTTCGTGGTGACGAGCCCCGCCTGCTCCAGAACGCCGACGTGCTTCTTCATGCCCGTGAGCGTCATGTGGAACTTTCCGGCAAGGTCCGTGATCGAGGCGTCGGCGCGTCCGAGCTGCTCCAGAACGCCACGCCGCGTGGCGTCCGAAAGCGCGGCGAACGAAGTATCAAGTCGGGTCGTCATATACTGAACCATATGGTTCAGTAGTTTAACGCCGGCGTTCGCGGCATGCAAGGGGCGATGATCGTGTGCTCCACGACGCGAGAAGGAACGTAGATTGCCTAAAGCCGTTTGCCGCGATTTGCTTTTCGTCAGGCCGCCGCCCTTACGCTCGGCGGACCACTTCCGACGAGGAATTGCCGGTGACCTGGGATCGTGCTGAGGACTACCCCAGAGGCCCCGACGACCCCTCGGGTCCCGAGGCCGGCGAGTGGCGCACGGAAGCCGAGGTCACATGCCCGTACTGCGGGGAGCGAGTGACTATCGCCTTGGATCCGACTGCAGGATCGTCCCAAAGCTACGTGGAGGACTGCCAAGTATGCTGCCAGCCTTGGCAGGTACATGTGAGCGTAGACGATCGAGGCATCGCGCAGGTCTGGGTGGAGCAGGGCTAGACCCTGGTGCGTCTGCCTCCGGACCACGCGAGAGGAGCGGAGATCCCATTAGGCGGACGAACGGACTCACCCGGGAGGGGGCATGGACCGTCGGGCATTCCTCGCCGTACCACTCGCGTTGGCGCTGGAACATGCACGGCATGTGGCGCCGTGGGCTCAGCAGCGGCAGCCCAAGACCAGGCTGATCCTCCTGGGCACCGGCGGCGGTCCCAGGCCTCGAGCTTCCAGCTCGGCGTCGGCCCAGGTGATCGTCGCCAACAACACGGCGTATGTCGTCGACTGTGGTGACGGCGTCGCCCGCCAACTCGTCCTGGCCGGTGTGCCACTCGCGGCGGTCCGCCACGTACTCATCACGCACCACCATTCGGATCACAACGCTGACTACGGCAATCTGCTGTTGCTGGCCTGGACAGCGGGGCTGCGGACCCGAGTCGATACCTGGGGCCCGCCGCCACTCGCGTCGATGACGCGACTGTTCTTCGAGATGAACGCGTCCGATATCGCCACGCGGACGGCCCACGAAGGACTGGCTCCGCTGGCGCCGCTGATCCATGTGCACGAGGTAAACCACGGGGGGCCAATCCTGCGGGACGAGCATGTCAGAGTCACGGCGGCCGTGGTCCAGCATCCGTTCGTCGCGCCGGCGTTCGCATACCGCTTCGATGCCCCGGACCGCTCCATCGTGATCTCAGGGGATACGGCGGTCTCCGACGAGCTCATCAGCTTGGCCCGAGGAGCCGACGTACTCGTCCACGAAGCCATGTACGGGCCGGCCATCGATCGCATCGTGGCTCGAGTTCCCCAAGCCGCGACACTCAAACGCCACCTTCTGGCGAGCCATACGCTGGCTGAAGACGCTGGTCGCGTGGCACAGAGCGCCGGCGTCAAACTCCTCGTCCTCTCGCATCTCGTGCCCCCGGACGATCCAGCCGTTACCGAACCCATGTGGATCGAGGCAGCACGGACCCATTTCCGGGGCCGTATACTGGTCGGGAAAGATCTGCTGGAAGTCTGAGCCGGTGCGGGGCGCTCACCGCATTTTCGTCAGGCCGACCACCACGCATGGGAGCAAGCCAGCCCTGAAAATCTGGATTGATGCGGATGCGGCACCGCGGGACGTCAAGGAGCTGGTCTTCCGCGCGGCGAAGCGGCTCATGATCGAGACCGTGTTGGTCGCGAACCAGCGACTTCAGCCCCCGCCCGGCAATCCACTTGTGAGCGCGGTCTGGGTCGATGGCGGCGCGGATGTCGCCGACCAGTACATCGCGACCCATGCCGGTCCCGGCGATCTGGTCGTCACGCAGGATGTCCCGTTGGCCGCGCTGCTGGTCCCCAGGCAGGTCGCCGTGCTGGATCCGCGGGGCGAGGAGCACACCGCCGAAACGATCGGTGAGCGCCTCTCCGTGCGCGACTTCATGGAGCAAGCGCGCCTCGCGGGGGTCGTCACAGGCGGGCCACCGCCGTACGATGCGCGGGCAAGGCAGACGTTTGCCGCGGCCCTGGATCGCGTGCTGACGCGCTTACGACGAGCGTAGCACTGGTGGGCGGTGGCAGACTCGAGCAGTTTCCGCGACCACCCCTAGCCGCCAGCGATGCTGGCCTGGAGTCCCCATGTCCGTCGCCAAAATCACCGAGATTCAATCGGCGTCCCCCAAGAGCTTCGAGGACGCCATTCAAAAGGGGATTGCCAGAGCCGAGAAGACTCTTCGCAACCTCAGCGGTGCATGGATCAAGAGTCAAAAGGTCGTGATTGAAAAGGGGAAGATCACGGAATATCGGGTGCTGTTGAAGGTCACCTTCATCTTGCAGGAGTAGTCTCCGCGCCGTGGAACGAGGGTTTGTGCGGTGCCGGCGCTCCGCTCGGGCGCCAGGGTGCCGGTGGCCGCACAGAGGAGCCAAGTCGTTAGACGGCACCTTCAGATGCGAATGATGACACCCATTCTGCGTGCCTGGCTCCGCGTTCTTATGGCGGTTGCCGGATCGGCTGCTGCTTGTCATCAATCACCGGACAGGCCGGACCGAGGGTGATGCTAAGCTATTCGTACCAACCAATTTGGGGTTTTCGCGACGCTGGTGTCGATCTTGACCGGCCTCGTTCGACGTGTCAGTGAAGCCGCCAAAGAGCTTGGCGACCGACACCGACCCGATTTCAGGAGAGAACCATGCGTTTCATGATCATGGGCATGGCGCCGAAGGAATCCGAAGGGGGCCCTCCGCCGAAGCCGGAAGCGTTCGTCGCGATGCAGGAGTACAACGAAGCGGCCGTGAAGGCCGGCATCCTCCTGGCCGCCGAGGGGCTCACGCCGAGATCGAAGGGCGCGCGCGTGAAAGTCAGCGACGGCAAGCACACCGTCATCGACGGTCCGTTCATCGAGACGAAAGAGCTCGTTGCGGGCTTCATGATCATTCAGGTGAAGTCGCTGGAAGAAGCGATCGAGTGGGTCAAGCGCGCGCCGAATGTCTCTCCGAACGGCGAGGCGGTGATCGAGATCCGAAAGCTGATGGACGTCGAGGATTTCGGTGACGAGTTCACGCCGAACCCGGAGATCGCAAAGGTGAAGTACAAGTAAGAGCGGCATTCTCATGGCAACTCGAGCTGACATTCGCCGCATTGCCCTCTCCTTGCCTGAGACCGAAGAGGCGCCGGGCCGTTTCGCCTTCTCGGTGCGGAACAAGGGCAAGCTGAAGGAATTCGTCTGGGTCTGGATGGAGCGCGTCGCCCCTCGGAAGGCGCGCGTGCCACAGCCGAGCGTCATTGCCGTCAGGGTGGCGAACCTGATCGACAAGGACTTCCTGCTCGCCAGCGACCCGAACAAGTTCTTCACCGAGCCGCACTACGACGGCTTCCCGGCCGTCCTGGTTCGTCTGCCGGCCGTGACCGCGCGCGAGCTCCGGCCGCTCATCACCGAGGCATGGCGCTGCCAGGCCCCGAAGGACCTGGCTTCCCGATGATTTTCAGCCTGGCCCCGACGGCCTAGAATGCCGGCTCCTCCGCTGAGCCGGGGTCGTCCAGCCGTATCGCGGTGACCGGAGCGCCGGCCGGCGTCTCGTGCCGGCCCTCGGGGATCACCAGCAGCGCGTCGGCCCGGAGCATCGAGGTGAGGATCCCCGAGCCCTGCGGCCCGGTGAGCCGCGCCTCCGGACCGTCGGGCGTGTCGCGCAGGGTGGCGCGGAGAAAGTGCTGCAGGCGGGGCGCGAGGCTGATCGGCTCGCCTGCGCGTACGGTCGTGCCGCGCCGGAACGGCCGCGGATGCCCGCTCATCTTCCGGATCGCCGGACGCACGAACAGCTCGAACGTCACCATCGTGCTGACCGGGTTGCCCGGCAGGCCGATCCACGGAATGCCGGCGACCTCGCCGAACCCCACCGGCGCCCCGGGCCGCATGCGCAGCCGCCAGAAATGGAGCGCGCCGCCGAGCGACTCGAGCGCCGCGCGGACGTGATCGTGCTCGCCCACGCTGATGCCGGCACTGGTCACGAGCAGGTCGCAGCCCATGGCGCGGCCGAGGTGCTCGCGCAGGCTCTCGGGCGTGTCGCGCGCGATCCCCAGGTTGACCGGCTCGCCTCCGGCCTGGCGCACCAGCGCGAGCAGTGTATGCGTGTTGCTGCTCGCGATCTTGCGGCCGGCCAGGATCTCCTCGGGGCGGTCCACGTCCACGATCTCGTCGCCGCCGCCGAGGATGGCCACCCGCGGCCGCCGGAAGACCAGCGGGTGGGCGATGGCGAGCGAGGCGAGCACGCCCAGGTGGGCCGGCCCGAGCGGGGTGCCCGCGGTGAGCACGGTGCTGCCCCGCCGGATGTCCTCGCCGGCCGCGCGCACGTTTCCTCCGGCGTCGCGGTCGCGCACGATGGCGACGGTGTCGGCGCCCCCGTCGGTGTCTTCCTGGCGCACGACCGTGTCGGCGCCCGAGGGAATCGGCGCGCCGGTGAAGATCCTGGCGCTCTCGCCCGGTCCGATCGTCCGGCTGGGAAATGCCCCCGCCGGGATGTGCTCCACCACGCGGAGACGGACCGGGCGCTGCTCGCTCGCGCCGGCCACGTCGTCGCGCCGGGCCGCGTAGCCGTCCATGGCGGAGTTGGCCCATGCCGGCACGTCGAGCGGGCTCACGATGTCTTCGGCCAGGACGTCGTCGAGCGCGTCGTCGAGGGGAACGCGGAGCGCCGGCTGCCGCCGCACCGCGTCGAGGATCCGCCGCGCCGCCTCCGCCGCGGCGAGCGGGCCGCTCACGGCTCGAGGACCTGCGCCCGCTCCAGCGTGATGGTCGCGAGGAGTTGCAGCCACATCGTGTCCTGGAAGTGGACCACGCGGCAGTCCGCCTGAAAGTCGAGGTCGTCGGTCACGATCGCGACCCACCACGAGGCCTCGGGCGAGCCGGTCGGGTACATGGGCTCCGGCGCGACGCTCGGCCGGAAGACCTCGATCTTGGGGACCGGCGCCCGGTGGAAGCCTTCGGCGAGCACCACGTCGGCTTCGCCGAGGTAGCGGCGGGCGAGCGCGGCGGGGTCGTATTCGTCGGCCACCCGCTCGAACAGGACGCGCTGCCCCGGCGTGGCGAGCAGCACGCGCTCGGCGCGGCCCTCGCGGAAGTGCCGCCAGCTGTCGGAGCCGGGATGGTCCACGTCCGCCGCATGGTGGCCGTGCTTCATCGTCATCACGCGCACGCCGCGGCGCGCCAGCTCGGCGGCCAGCGCCACGGTCAGCGTGGTCTTTCCGGTGTGTTTCCGGCCGATGATGGAGAGGATGCGTGTCGCCGCCAGAGGCGCTCCGCGCCCGCGAGATCGTCCGCGGTGTTCACGTTGAAGAACAGCAGCGCCGGATCGCCGAAGCGCCGGACGTCGGACAGAGGGAGGATACCGAGAGAGATGCGCGGGTGGAAGCCGACGGCGCGGCGGTCGCCCGCCTCGAGCGCGGCTTCGATGGCCGCCCGGCAGCCGGGCCCGTAGGCGGCGCAGAGCGGCTCGAGCCGGCGGGGGCCCTCGCTTTCGGGCAGCGTCGCGTCGTGGCCGGGCAGGCCGTCGGCGAGCGCCCGG
>JAICJD010000228.1 GCA_025928645.1 Gemmatimonadales bacterium | reverse complement strand
GGGCCGCTGCAGCGCGGGATCGGCGTCGATCAGCTGCATGGCCAGCTGGCGCGCGCTCCCGAGCAGCTCCTCGTCGTCGGGCAGCCGGGCGTGCCGCACCTCGAATCCGCCGCTCTGCCGCGCCCCGATCAGGTCGCCCATGCCGCGTTCCGCGAGATCCAGCTCGGCGATGCGGAACCCGTCCTGCGTGCGGGCAAAGGCGCTGAGCCGGTCCGCGGGATGCCCGTCCGACATGAGGATGCAGAAGCTCTCCTCGGCCCCCCGCCCCACCCGCCCGCGCAGCTGGTGGAGCTGCGCCATCCCGAAGCGCTCGGGGTGCTCGATCACCATGATGCTGGCGTTCGGAACGTCGATGCCCACCTCGATGACCGTGGTGGCCACCAGCACCTGCAGCTCGCCTGCCCGGAACCGGCGCATGACGTCGTCCCGCTCCTCCGCCTTGAGCCGGCCGTGGACCAGGCCCACCCGAAGCTCGGGCCAGCGGGCGGCGAGGCCCTGTGCCATGGTCGTCGCCGCGCGCAGGTCGGCCCGCTCCGATTCCTCGATCACCGGAAGCACAATGTAGGCCTGCCGCCCCTTGGCCGCCTCTGCGCGAACGAACTCGAGCACGCGGTCGCGCTGGCCGGCGGTCCGGAGCGCGGTGCGGATGCTCCCGCGGCCCGGCGGCCTCTGGCGCAGCGTCGACACATCGAGGTCACCATACAGGGTGAGCGCGAGCGAGCGCGGGATGGGTGTGGCCGTGAGGAGCAGCACGTCCGGCGCCGCCCCCTTCCCGATGAGCGCCGCGCGCTGCTCCACGCCGAAGCGGTGCTGCTCGTCGATGACGGCCAGACCCAGCCGCTCGAAGCGCACGCTCTCCTGCATCAGCGCATGGGTCCCGACCACGAGACGGGACTGGCCCGTCGCCAGCCGGCTCCGCACCGCCTCCTTGTCGGCCGCCGTGAGCCGGCCGATCAGCAGCTCGGGCCGGATCGAGAGCGGCGCCAGCAGCACGCCCAGCGTGGCCGCGTGCTGCTCGGCGAGGAGCTCGGTGGGCGCCATGAGCGCCGCCTGGTACTCGTTCTCGACCGCGAGCAGCATCGCGAACAGCGCCACCACGGTCTTGCCCGTGCCGACGTCGCCCATGAGGAGCCTGTGCATGCGCTCGGGTGCGGTCATGTCGCCGGTGATCTCTCGAAGAGCCCGGTGCTGGTCCTCGGTGAGCTCCCACGGCAGCGCTTCGCGAAGCCGGGTCGTGAGCTCGCGGCGCACGGTGAAGGCCACGCCCGTCCGGCTGCGCTTGGCGAGGAGCCGCGCGCGGATCAGCATGAGCTGCAGGTCCAGCAGCTCGTCGAAGGCGAGCCGCCGCCGGCCTTGCTCCGCCTCCTGCGCGGAAGCGGGCCGGTGTACGGCCCGCAGTGCCTCGGCCAGCGAGGGGAGGCCGAGCGCGCGGCGAATGCCGTCGGGCAGCACGTCGTGCGAGGCGCCGATCAGCGCTTCGAGGTGCCGGTCGATCAGCCCGCGAATGACCTTGTGGCTCAGCCCCTCGGTGGCGGGGTACACCGGCAGGACCTTGCCCGCCGACAGCGGCTCGGCCTCGCCTTCTGCGTCGGCCAGGATGACGAACTCGCGAGGCGCGAGCTGGCGGCCGTGATAGAACCGCACCGGCCCCGAGACGAGCAGCGTCTGCCCCACGGCGATGCTGCGGTCGAGAAAGGCCTGCCCCGGCCACACGCACTCGAGCACGCCGCTGTCGTCCCGCAGCACCGCGTGGAAGATGCGCAAGCCACGACGCGTGGGCAGCACGCCCTTGGCGATGACCCGCCCCACGCAGGCGACCTCCTGCCCCACCTCGGCGCGCACCAGCGGGGTGACGGCCGAAGCGTCGATGTAGCGGTGAGGAAGATGCCAGAGAAGGTCCTGCGCGGTGCGAATGCCGAGCCGCTCGAGCTGCTCGGCACGGCGCTCACCGATGCCCTTGAGGAACTTGACGGGCGTGTCGAGCCGAAGGACGCCCGGCGAGGCGTGGGCTCGCGGCGCCATTCAGGCGGAAGGGGCCGCCTCGGGGCTCTCGGCGAGCAGATGGGCCGCGAAGCGCCGGGGATCGAACGGCTGCAGGTCGTCCAGGCCCTCGCCCACGCCGAGGAACCGGATGGGGAGATCGAGCTCGCGCCGGAGCGCCGCCACCGCACCGCCCCGCGCGCTGCCGTCGAGCTTGGTGATGATGAGACCGGTGGGGCTCACCGCCTGGGCGAACAGCTTGCCCTGCTGTACGGCGTTCTGTCCGACGGTGCCGTCGAGCACGAGCAGCGTTTCGTGCGGCGCGCCGGGAAGCCGGCGGCCGGTGACGCGAGCGATCTTGCGCAGCTCGTCCATCAGCCCCTCCTGCGTGTGCAGGCGGCCCGCGGTATCGACAATGATGGTGTCCATGCCGCGCGAGGTGGCCGCGTCGATGGCGTTGAACGCCACCGAGGCAGGATCGCCGCCCGGCGCCCCCGCCACGCACGCCACGCCGAGCCGCTCGGCCCAGACCTGGAGCTGGCTGATGGCGCCGGCCCGATAGGTGTCGGCGGCGGCGAGGAGCACCCTCCGACCCTCCTGCTGGAGCCGCCGGGCGAGCTTGGCGGTGGTGGTGGTTTTCCCGGTGCCGTTCACACCCACCATCAGCACGACCGTGGGCCCCGGCGCCGCGCGCGCGATGGCGCCCGGCTCGGCCCGGCCGTTGAGCAGCGCGGCCAGCCGGCTCTCCAGGGCGCCGCGGAGATCGGCCTCGGTCTTGAGCTTGCCCCTCCGGACCTCGTCCTCCAGCGCCTGGGTGAGCTCGACGGTGGCGGGCACCCCGAAGTCGGCTTCGATGAGGACGCGCTCCATCCGCTCGAGATCGTCGGCATTGAGGCCACGCATGAGCGCGCCGACATCGGTCATGGCGATGCGCTTGATGCGGGTCCACAGGCTGTCTTTTCTGTCGGTCAGTCTGCCGTTGGCCATGCCGGAATTTACACCCCTTCTACCGCATCCCGAGCCGCCGTCGCGCGAGCCACTCGCCCGCGAGGGCGGCGACGCACACGGCGAAGAGCCAGGGCCAGTCGCGCGCCGAGCGCCGGCCGCGCGTGGCCGGCGAGCGCGCCTCGTGCGCGGCCAGGACGACCGGATGAGGCAGAAGCTCGTCCGAGTAGGTCTCCACGGCCACCGTGCCGTGTCCCCCGCCGGGAAGCCGGTAGCGATATACTCCCGGCCCGAGCCAGACGCTGGCATGCCCGCTGCCGTCGAAGCGCAGCGTGTCGGGCGGCGGCGCGCCGCCGCCCGACCAGGCGATGGCGAGCGCGGCCGGCGGGCCCGCCGCGACCCACTCGAACACGAGCGGACGCCCGTTCGCGACCACCGCCCGCACCGGGCGCGCCGCGCCCGCGCTCGAGTCCGACCCGCCGAGCAGCCAGCTCGCGGTGGCGCCGACCCAGGTGCGGTAGGCCTGCTCGCTCGCGCCGCCGCGGAAAGCCCAGCGCCAGAGCCCATCCACCGCCACGGTCGAGCGGCGCACTCGGCCGCTCACGCCGCCGGTGACCGCCGGACGTGCGGCGCCGCGCCGGCCTAGCCGCGCCGTGAGCGCGGTCCAATCGCTCGGCTTGGGCGTGATCGGCGTGAGCTGGACGGCCGGTGGAAAGGAGTCGACCGGCTGACCCAGGAACGCGCCGGCGACAGGGGACGCGTCGCCGGGCACGAGGTACCAGTCGCCCGGCAGCGCGCTCGAGTCCGCGACGGCGGGCCAGCTCCAGATGCCGCGCGCCGTCGTCCCCTGCGTCACCGAGCCGACCCGTCCCATCTCGATCAGCAGGTCGGCCCCGCGGGCCGCGCGCCGCACCTCTCCGGCCGGTACCACTCCCAGATCGGTCATCGAGC
The DNA here is from genome assembly GCA_025928645.1 of Gemmatimonadales bacterium. Lineage (GTDB taxonomy): Bacteria > Gemmatimonadota > Gemmatimonadetes > Gemmatimonadales > GWC2-71-9 > CAVVWJ01. The sequence continues at coordinate 122 of JAICJD010000228.1, read as the reverse complement.
GCCAGTGCTCGGGATCGAGACGGGCGAAGCCGCGCACCGGGAGCTGCGCCACCTCCCTGAGCGTGCGATACAGGAACCGGCTGTCCCAGTCGGCCGGATCGGCGAGCAGCACCACACCCGGC
>JAICJD010000176.1 GCA_025928645.1 Gemmatimonadales bacterium | reverse complement strand
CGGCTCGACGGCCAGACCAAGGCGTACACGCTCAACCCGGCGATCCTCGACGCGCGGCTCGCGCGCGGCGAGGGCCTGGTGACCCTGTGGGACCTCCCCGACATTCTCATCAGCCGGTCGAAGGGCATGCCATTCGACTACGTCTTTCCCCGGAGCGGCACCGTGGTCATCGACGACGCGATCGGGCTGGTGCGCGGCAGCCGGCACCCCGCGGCCGCGCGGGCGTTCATCGACTACGTCGGCAGTGTCGAGGGCCAGCTCCTCGCCGCGGCGCGGGTGTACCGGCTGCCGGCCCGGCACGACCTGCCGAGCTCGGAGGTGCCCGCCTGGGTGGCCGGCGTCGAACGCGAGATGGTCGTGGCGGACGTCGACTGGGATCTGCTGGCGCGCCAGGGGCCGGCCTGGATGAGCTACTGGGACCAGCACGTGCGCGGCACCGGGCGCGCGTGGGCGGCGGCGGCGGGGTCCACCCGATGAGCGGCTTCCTCCGGCTCGAGTCGCTGGTGAAGCGGTTCGACGGCACCGAGGCCGTGGACCGGGTCACCCTCCAGCTCGAGCGCGGCGAGCTGCTCGCCCTGCTGGGCCCGAGCGGGAGCGGCAAGACCACGACGCTCCGGCTGCTGGCCGGCTTCGAGACGCCGGATGAGGGCCGCGTGATCGTGGACGGCGAGGACGTGACCCGGGTGGCGCCGGTCGCCCGGCGGTTCGGCATGGTGTTCCAGCACTACGCGCTGTTTCCCCACCTGGACGTCCGCGAAAACATCGCGTTCGGTCTCGAGTCGCTCGGCGTGCACGGCGCGGAGCTGGGGCGGCGGGTCGATCGCGCGCTCGCGCTGGTGGACCTGGCGGGGTTCGGCGCACGGCGGATCGCGCAGCTCTCGGGCGGCCAGCAGCAGCGGATCGCGCTCGCCCGCGCGCTCGCGCCGGAGCCGCGGGTGCTGCTGCTCGACGAGCCGCTCTCCAACCTCGACCCGGCGCTCCGGGAGCGCACCCGGCGCGAGATCCGCGAGCTGATCCACCGCGTCGGCATCACCACCGTGCTGGTCACCCACGAGCAGGACGAGGCCTTCGAGCTGGGCGACCGCGTGGCCGTGATGCGCGACGGCCGGCTGGAGCAGGTCGGGACGCCCGACGAGCTGTACGGCGCGCCGGCGAACGCCTTCGTGGGCGGGTTCGTGGGCAGCTCGAGCACGGCGGAGGTCAGGGTCCTCGGACCCTCCGAGCGCGGGGTCCGCATCGCGCTCGACGCCATCGAATGGGACGTGGACCTTCCGCCCGGCGGTGCGCGGCTGCCGGCCGGCCCGGCGCTGCTGCTGGTGCGGCCGGAGGCGCTCCGGCTTACGCCGCCCGACCCCCTGGCGGTGCCGGCGACCATCGTGTCGCGCCGGTTCGTCGGGCCGTCGGCCGTGTACGCCGCGCGGACCGACGGGGGCGCGGTGCTCGAGGTGATCGCGCCGCCGCAGGCGGTGCCGGCGGGCGCCCGCGTGGGCCTCATGCCGAGCCGGCGCGCGGGCGGCGGCATCCACCTGTTTCCGCTCGACGGCCGATGAGCGCATCACTCCGTCTCCGCCCGTCGTCGCTGCTGCTGCTCGCCGGCCTGCTCTGGCTCGTGGTGTATCCGATCGTGCTCGTGCTGGTCGAGGGCGTGCACGACCCCGCGGGCTGGACGCTCCGGTACGTGCGGCTGTTCCTCGATCGGCCCACCGAATGGGACGCCCTCTGGAACAGTCTGTGGATTTCCCTCGCGAGCGTGGCGCTCGCGGCCCTGATCGGGATTCCGCTCGCCTTCCTGTTCGCGCGCTACGACCTGCCGGGCGGGCGGCTGCTCGGCGGGCTGGTCGCCCTGCCGGCGGTGCTGCCGCCCCTGGTGGGCGTGCTGGCGTTTCTCTTTCTCTACGGCGAGACCGGCTTCGTCTCGCTGCTGATCCAGCGCGTGTTCCGCCTGAGCGACCCGCCCTGGCGGCTCCAGGGCGCGGGCGCGATCCTGCTGGTCCACGCGTACTCGATGTACGTCTACTTCTACCTGCTGGTGCGCGCCTCGCTCCAGTCGCTGGACGGCTCGCTGCTGGAGGCGGCGGCGAGCCTGGGCGCGGGGCGGGTGCGCACGCTGATCCGTGTGGTCCTCCCGCATCTCGCGCCCGCGCTCGGCGGGGCCGCGCTGCTCACGTTCATGACCTCGCTGGCCTCGTTCAGCGCGCCGTACATCTTCGGCGGCGGCTTCCGGGTGATGCCCACGCAGATCGTCGCCACCCGGCTCAACGGCGACGACCGGCTGGCGATGGTGGAGACCATCGCGCTCACCGTGCTCGCGCTCGCGGCGCTCTGGCTGTTCCGGGGCAGCCGGGCCCGGGACGCGGCGGCCGGGGGCCGGAAGGGCGCCGGTCCCGCACGCGTCCCCGTGCGGCACCGCGGAGCGCGCCTGGCGCTCGCCCTCGCCGGCTGGACGCTCGCGGGCATCCTGCTGCTGCCGCACCTCACGCTGCTCCTCGTCTCGTTCGTCCCGCTCGGCACCTGGACCACGGAGCCACTCCCGCCCGCCTACACCGCGCGGAACTACCTGACGCTGGTACAGGATCCGGTGCGGGTGCGGCCGCTGGTCAACAGTCTCTGGCTCGCGACCGTCGCCACCGCGGCGGCCGTCGCGATCGCGCTGGCGGGGGCGCTCGTGGCCGCCCGCCGCCGCGCCGCGGGATCAGGGTTGATCGAGGCGCTGCTCGCGTTGCCCTGGGCAGTGCCGGGCACCGTGTTCGCGATCGCCCTGGCCACGGCGTTCAGCGTGCACGCGCCGTGGGCGGGGCGGGTGATCCTGGTCGGCACGGTCTGGATCCTTCCGCTGGCCTATCTCGTACGGAATCTGCCGCTCACCAGCCGGGCCATCCTGGCCGGTGTGCGGGCCCTCGACCCCTCGCTCGACGAGGCCGCCGCCACGCTTGGCGCCGGCCGGGGTCGCACCCTGCGACGGATCACGCTGCCCCTGCTTCGGCCGGCCCTGGTCGCGGGCGCGAGCCTGGCCTTCGTCACGGCGTTCGGAGACTTCGTCACCTCGATCATGCTCTACACCTACGACACGCGGCCGATCTCGCTCGAGATCCTCTCGAGCCTTCGCCAGTCGGACGTCGGCGTGGCCGCGGCCTACGGCGTCGTGCTCATGGTGGTGAGCGCGGCCGTGTTCGCCGTGGGCGCCGGCTGGGGCGGCGGAGGCGGGACCGGATGACCGCGCGGGGCAATGGCCGGGCGCAGCTGCGCCGGCTGGCGGTGCTGATCTTCGTCTGCTTCGTGGACGCGATCGGCTTCATGATCATCGTTCCGCTGCTGCCGTTCTACGCGCTCCGGCTGCACGGGACGCCGGAGACGGTCGGCTGGCTGATCGCGTCGTTCTCGATCGCGCAGCTGCTCTCCGCGCCGGTCTGGGGCCGGGTGTCGGACCGCTACGGCCGGCGGCCAGCGCTCCTGATCGGGCTCACCGCCTCGACGGTCGCCTTCGCGGTGTTCGGGCTGGCGGACGCGGTGTGGCTCCTGTTCGTCTCGCGCGTGGTGCAGGGCGCGGGCGGGGGGACGACGGGCGTCGCGCAGGCTTACGTGGCCGACACGGTCGAGCCCAAGGACCGTGCCCGCGCGCTCGGCTGGCTCTCGTCGGCCACCTCGGCCGGTGTCATTCTCGGGCCGGCCATCGGGTCGTTCGCGGCGCACCTCGGGACCGCCGCGCCCGGCCTGGTGGCGGCCGGGCTGTGCCTGGTGAACGTGCTGTTCGCGTGGCGCTGGCTCGCCGAGTCGAAACCCGCCGCGAGCCACGCCGCGCGGCCGCGGCGGCCCATCTGGCACCCGGCGTGGCTCGTCGTGCGGCACCCGGGCAACCTGGTCTCGCGGCTCATCTGGATCTACGGCATCGGGATGGTCGCGTTCTCGGCGATGACGTCGGTGCTCGCGCTGTACCTGGGCGCCGACTTCGGCCTCACCGACAAGACCATCGGGCCGATCTTCGCCTACGTGGGCGTGCTCTCGCTGGTGATGCGGAGCCTGCTGCTCGGTCCGATCGTGGACCGCCTCGGCGAGAGCTGGACCATGCGGGTGGGCGCCCTGCTTCTCGCCGTCGGGCTGCTGGTGTATCCTATTCCCCATACGCTGTGGGGCCTGTTGGTGGTCATCCCGCTCGTGCCGATCGGCACGGCGCTCCTGTTTCCGTCCACGACGTCGCTGATGTCGCGCTACTCCGACCCCGGCGAGCTCGGGACGACGATGGGCGTGGCGCAGACGTTTTCGGGGCTCGCGCGGGTGATCGCCCCCCTCGCGGCGACGACGATCTTCCAGCGACTCGGACATGGGTGGCCGTTCTACGTGGCCGGCGGGGTGGTGACGCTCGCCGGCGCGCTGACGCTCAAGATCCCTCGGGAGGGCCGGGTGGGAGGACTCCATGCGCCGCGTGAAAGTCAGGGCGGGGAAGGCGAAGAGCGATCGACGAGTGCCGGAGAGCCGGACCGGGCGGGCGGCGAGGAGGAGAAGGACGGAGAGGCGCTGAGTGGCCGAGCGTGAGCGGGCGGGCGATCGGGCCGACGTGAGCGCAAGCGCATGAGCGGACCGGCGTGAGCCTCGACGACCGGATGGACCGCCTGGAGCAGCGCGTAGCGGTGCTCGAGACGCTGGTGCGCCAACTCGCGACGGTCCCGGCCCCCGCACGAGCGGCCGCTCCGATGGCACCGGCCGCCGCCGCTCCGAGCGCGCCAGCCGCCGAGTCGCCCGCGGTGCCGCCCGCCGCTCGCACCGCCACGCCGAAGCCACCGCCTCCGCCTCCGCCGCTTACTCCCTCGGGCGCGGTCCCCGGGCCACGGCCGGGCTTCCGGCCGCCGCTCGACTCCGAGCGCTGGATCGGACAGCGCGTGTTCCTCGCCATCGGCGTGGTCGCGCTGCTGCTCGCGGCCGGCTATCTCCTCAAGCTGAGCTTCGAGCGCAACTGGATCACGCCGGTCATGCGCTGCGCCGGCGGCGTCGCCGCGGGCCTCGCGGTGGGCGCGCTCGGCTGGCGGCTCGAGCCGCGCTACCGGACCTACGGCGCGGCCCTCACCGGGGCCGGCGCGGGCATCATCTATCTCTCCATCTGGGCGGCCGTCAGGCTCTACGGCGTGCTGCCGTCGGCGATCGGCATCGTCGGGCTCGCGCTCGTGTCGGTGGCACTCGCGATGATCGCCTACGGGATCGACGTCGAGGCGCTCGGCGTCACCGCTGCCCTTGGCGCCTTCTTCGCGCCGGTCGTGCTCGGCCGCAACCAGGCCAACGCCGACGTGCTCCTGCTATACCTGTTCTTCATGGCGGCCGGCCTCGGCCTGGTGGCCGCGCGGCGGCGCTGGCGGGTGACGGCGCTGGTGGTGGCGGCGAGCTACTTCGGGGTCGGAACCCTCGGCGCCGGTGACCACGCGCACCCGTGGGGCCTGCTCCTCTACGGGGTCGTGGGCGGGACCGTGGGCCTCTACCTCGGTCTCAGGGAGCAATGGTGGGAGACGCGCCTCCTCACCTTCTCGGGCGGCTGGACCCTGCTGGCCGCCGCGGGTGACCGGATCCCGCAGCACTGGGCGGTGCTGGCGGCAGGGCTCGTCCTCTCGGCGCCCATCTGGTGGCACGCGCTCCGCCGGCCGCAGGTATCCCCGCTCCACCTCGGCCCGCGCGGCGCCGGCGCGGGCTGGTCGGTGGGCGAGGCGTTCTACTTCTTCGTCACCCCCGTCCTGCTCGGCTGGGCCGTCAACGGCCTCGATCCGCGGTACTTCGGGCCGCGCCCGTGGCTCGCGCCGTTGCTGGTAGGGGTGGCGTACGCGCTGGCGGGCTACCTGCGGCCGCGGCCGGCCTTCGCGGCCGTGGGCGCCGCGGCGCTCGGCGTCGCCGCGGTGCAGCGGTGGGAGGGCGTGCCGCAGGTCTGGGCACTCCTCGCGCTCGCGGTGCTGTGGGCCTCGCTGGACCTCGCGCTCGAGCGCACCGACGGACGGTGGTACGGGCTCCTCACGCTCCTCGCCGCGATCCAGCAGCTGCTCGACGGCGCGGCGGGCGTGCGCGGGGCGGCCGACCGCGCGTTCGTCGGCGCCTGGGCGCTCGCGCTCTGGGGCTCGATCGGCGTGACCTTCGCGTTCGCGGCTCGGCTCTGGCGGGTCGAAGGCGCGCGGGAAGACACGCGGCTCATCCGGGCGGGGCTCTGGACGATGGCCGGCGCGCTGGCGCTGTTCGGCGTCACCGGCGAGCTCAAGCGCTTCTTCGAGCTCCGAACGCTGGACCACGCGACGGCGCACCTGGCGTCCGGGCTCGCGGTGAGCGCATGGTGGCTGCTCTTCGCCGCCGCGCTCGTGGGCGCGGGGTTCCGCCTGTCGCTCCAGCCGGCGCGCGTCGCCGGCCTCGTCGTCGCGGGGCTCGCGGTGCTCAAGGTCGTGCTGTTCGATCTCTCCTCGCTGGACGCGCTCTACCGGGTGGGCTCGGTGTTCCTGCTCGCGCTGGTGGCGCTCTCGCTGGCATACCTGTACTATCGCAATGACCGGAGCGAGCGGGCATGAGCCTCGCGCCCCGCCCCGCCGAGCGCCTCAGACCCTGACCATGCCGGCCACCGCCTTTCTCGCCGTCCCGGAGCTGGGACGGCTGCTTCGTCTTCGCCGCGCCTCGGCCGTGGAGCTCGCCACCGACAGTCTCGACCGGCTCGAGCGGCTCGGGCCGAGCTACGATGCCGTCGTGCGGATCCTGCGGGAGCCGGCGCTCGTGGAAGCGCGCGAGCGCGACGCGGAGCTCCGACGCGGAAAGGACCGCGGCCCGCTGCACGGG
>JAICJD010000051.1 GCA_025928645.1 Gemmatimonadales bacterium | reverse complement strand
GTAGTAGCGGTCCGCGTCGGCTGCGCGCACACGGCCGTGCCATTGGCGGGCGATCATCGGTCGCTCCTCTGGTGCAGGTGCCGGGGAAGCTAACGCGGGCCCCGCGGACGCGGGGAGGCCGTGCGGTCCCGCGGCCCGCCGGGTTCGGCCCAGGACAATCCCGGCACCGGGCCATTTACCATAGAAGGAGGATACCATGAACATCGGCATCATCGGCGCAGGGCACATCGGCGGCACGCTCGCCCGACGGCTCACCGCGCTCGGACATACTGTTTCCATCGCCAACTCGCGCGGGCCCGCCTCGCTGGCCCAGCTCGCCCGGGAAACCGGCGCGCGGCCGGTCACGGTCGAGGAGGCGGCGCGGTCGGGCGAGGTGGTGATCGTCACCATTCCCGACAAGGCGATCCCTTCCCTGCCGCGCGACCTGTTCGAGGGCGTGCCCGACGAAGTCGTCGTGGTGGACACGGGGAACTACTACCCGCAGCAGCGCGACGGCCGGATCGACCCGATCGAGCGCGGCACTCCCGAGAGCCGCTGGGTGGCGGACACGCTCCGCCGGCCCGTGGTCAAGGCGTTCAACAACATCTACGCGCAGCACCTGCTCGAGCTGGGCAAGCCGAAGGGCGCCCCGGGGCGGATCGCGCTGCCGGTGGCGGGCGACGACCGCCGGGCCAAGGAGATCGTGATCCGGCTGATCGACGAGCTGGGATTCGACGGCGTGGACGCCGGGACGCTGGACGAGTCCTGGCGCCAGCAGCCGGGGACGCCGGTCTACGCCACGGATCTCGCCGTGGCGGCGCTGCGCAAGGCGCTCGGCGAGGCCAAGCGGGAGCGGCCTGCCGAGTTCCGCGCGACGCAGGGCAGCCCGGCTCGGGCGGGGCGCGGCTGAGGCAGCCGCACCGGTGGAGTTCCTGGTCCGCGACAGTTCACCACGGAACCACGGAAAACACGGACAACGGCCACGGAAGACTGCTGGTGGTGTGACAGCACACCAGTGGAGCTCGGGGCTGATGGAACTAGCGACGGAACCCGACCGGTGTGCCGTTGACCAAAGGCTTTTTTCCCGTGCCTGTTGTCCGTGTTTTCCGTGGTTCCGTGGTGAACTTGGTGCTCGGCGCCTGCCCCGATCCGATCCGGCCGAGGCTCGGCGCGGGTTCCACCGTTTAGACGGCGGCCCCCGTCCGCCCGCGACGCTGTCGCCGTCGCCAGAGCGTCCAGTACACCCAGCCGTTGATCGCCAGGACGAACAGGCCGAGCGCAACCTGAATCGGGCGCGTGAGGCCGCCGGGGTAGAGCGCCGCGGTGACGTAGTGCTCGATGAAGCCGCCCTGGTAGCCCTGGCCACCCGCGGCGCGGCGCCACGCGTTTTCCAGCGGCGTCAGGGGACAGATGAAGCCGGCGAACTCGATGGCCGCGCCCCAAAGCGCGGCCGGGACGTGCGCCCACGCGAGCACGGGCCAGCGCAGCACGAGCAGTCCGCCGGCGACGACGAACAGCACGAAGCCGAAGTGCACGACGAGCAGCGCGTCCGCCAGAGCGCCGTAGGGCACGCTCCGTCCTCAGACGCCGGCCGGCCCGACTCCATCCACCCGCAGCATCTCCGTGCGAGCCGAGCGCTGCCGCAGGGTCTTGGCGGGCACGCTCACCGCCTCTCCCGGATGCCCCGCGCCAACCCGACGACCCCGACGCCCAGCAGAACGCCGCCGGCGAAAATCGCGAGGAAATCCACCGTGCGGACGTTCGCGGAGGCCCGCTGCGCGACCAGGAGCCCGAGCAGCACGGGCACGATGAACATGATGGGACGGCGGGCGCTGGCAACCATGTCGTCTCCTCTCGAGGGGTGTGACCCTGCGGACCTCAGCCCGCGGCGGGCGTCCGCGCGTACACGCCGACCTGCCACACCGGCGAGCGGGCCGCGAACACGCGCTCGAATCCGCGCTCGCGAATCAACGCATCCATCCGATCCGGCGGATGGACGAAGCCGCGAAACGCGAGGCCGCGTACTCGGCGGTACAGGTTCGCCAGCGTCACCGCGCCGCGCACTACCCCGCGGTCGCGCGGGAAGCTGAGGCCGAACAGCCGGCGCGTCTTCGCGAGCGCGCGGTCGAGCAGCACCTCGTAGTCGGGATCACAGCACACCACACGGTCGAGCGTCACCACGTCCGCCGCGGGTACCATAGCCGACGCGGTGCCGATGTCGCCGTGCACGAACTCCACCCGCCCCGCGTGATGCCGCCGGCGCGCCTCCTCCTCCGCGGCTACGAGATACGCGGCCGACGGGTCCACCTGCCAGGCGCGGGCCACGCCGTGGTCGAGCAGCTCGTGGTGGATCGCGCCGATGCCGCCGCCGATGTCGAGCAGCGTGGCGTCACGGATGAGATGAGGCCGGATGCCCCGGATGAGGAGCCGGGTCGTCACGCGCGGACCGCGCCAGCGGTAGCGCCGGAGATCGGCCGCCGCGGTGCCCGGGCCGAACTGCCGCTCCAGCGCGCCCGACGAGCAGCAGCTCATGGCGCGGCGGCGAGCCCCTTCCGGAAGCAGCGAATGACCTCGACCTCTTCGAAGCCCAGCGCCCGATGGGCCCGAGCGCCGGCCTCGTTCTCCGCCCGCGCGTCCGAGGCGAGCTCGCGGCAGCCGAGCGATCGGGCCCAGGCTTCGGCGGCCTCCACCAGCGCGCGGCCGACGCCTCGCGCGCGGCGCTCGGGCACGACGTACCAGCCTTCCAGAAATCCCACCGGGCTCGTGTCGCATCCTTCCGCATACGCGCGCCGCGAGACCTCGGCGAAGCCGATGAGCCGCGCCGGCGCGTCGTGGGCCGCCGCGACGAACACGGCCTCGGGCAGGAGTCCGCCCCGCCGGCCCGGCTCCGCGAAGAAGCGGGCGATCTCGTCGCCGGCGGCATCGTCATAGGGCCAGAGCGCCGACCGCAGGGCGCGCCACTGCTCGGCGTCGCCCGGCTCGACGGGGCGCACGCCGATCACGCGCCGCGGCTGCCGGCGGCGCCGCCGGCTTCCGGCGGCAGCAGATCCGCGATCCGCGCGGCGAGATCGCGCAGGCCCGCGGCTGCGTCTCCGCCGGCGCGTCCCTCGGCGGCGGCGCGCACCAGCGCGACGTCGGCCCGCGTGAACCCGAACGGCTGCTCGGCCAGCGCGAAGGCGGCCAACGGCGCGCGCGCCGGCGGCGGGACGAGCACATGGTCGTGCGCCCGGCTCATCACGACGACCGCGCCCGCCGCATCGATGCCGATCTTGGCGACGAACTCGGTGCTATCCTGGTCGACCGATGCCGCCAGCGTACGGGCCCACCCGTCGAGATCGCGCGCGGGCTGACGGTAGTCGCGGGCTTCCCACTGCTCCGGCGTGAGCGCCGGTGTATGCGTGTCTGGCATGAGGCTCTCCTCAGGTGACCCCCCGGCGATTCGCGGCGGTCAGGTGCCGCTCGAGCCACGTCCGCCCGTGGGAGGGCCAATGTGGCCGGAGGTGCTATTGCCCCCTTGCGAACTTTTTTGGTTGGCGTAACATCGTGCCTTCTTGCGATCTTCGTGGGCCATCCCCCTTCGCTTCCCTCTCGGGCTCGGCGGCCGCATGCCGAGCGGAACAGGACGGCGATGTCCGACGACAACGTGAGTTCCTTCTCCCCAAGAGCGAGCGGCGCGTTCGCGCGGCTCCGCCCCGCGCTCCTCTGCCAGCATCCCAGCCTTGGCCAGCAGTGGCATCGCGTTCACGAGCGCAATGACGCGGCGCTGAGCCCCGAGCCGCCGCCGGGCCAGGTCTGGCTCGAGGTCGGCGACCGCATGCGCCTGCTCCCCGCCGCCATTCTCGAGTTCAGCGCGGAGCCGGTTCCGCAGTCGTCCTGAGCGCAAACGGGCCGCGGCGAGTCCGCGGCCCGTCTCCCGTCAGTCGCCGGCGCGCGTGTCGAGCGCAGACCGGTCGCCGGTTCCCATCACTTCATCCAGCCATCGCATCGCGCGGGCCACGAAGTCGCGTTCGGCCTCGCGATCCCGCACGAGCATCGTCCCGACGATCTCCCCGCTTCTGATCACCGCCCACAGCGGCGCCTGTCCGCCGACCGCCGTGCCGAACGCCTCGAAGTGATAGAGCTCCCCGCGATACGTGAGCCAACGTCCCGAATGCCGCATGCCTCGGGTCCTCCGGATGGTGTCCTAGGAAACTGACGGAGTGCCCGGCGCGCGACAAGCGGGGTCGCTCAGGCGGCGGAGGCCTGCTCCGGCCACGGTCACCATCGGCAGTCGGGCGAAGACCTCCGCGGGTCGGGAAGGCGCCCCGCCCCATGGTGACATCTCTCCGGGGCTCAGAGCAAGGCCCCGACGAGCCGACGGCCTTGGCGGTCCGAGGCGCCCTGCAGGTCGAAATTCTGGTACTGCGGCCAGGCGGCGATCAAAAGTCTTTCCGGCAGAACCGCCGGTGGGCCGCGGCCAGCGGCCCCGCGCACCAGAGGACCAGGGCGCCGGCCGCCAGCGCCGTCCCGAGCGCGCTTGCGAAGAAGCGCTCGAACACGGCGCCCGTGTAGCCCATGAGGGCAGGGGTGTCCAGCCGCAGCATCAGCAATACCCGGCCGAGGTCCACCGGATTCAGGACGGTGAGGCCGATCAGCGGCAGCTCGAGCGGATGGTCCGACAGGCTGGTGGCCGCCAGCACGATCAGCGCGTCGTACAGCGCGGTGGCCGCGAGCCAGAGCAGGATCGCGAGGCCGAGGCCCTTCGCTCTGTCGTCGACCAGCAGGGACACGAGCAGCGCGACCGCGGTGAACACCAAGGTCAGCAGGATGCCGGCCCCGAGCAGCATGAGCAGCGGCCCCGCGAGCGATCCCTCCCCCGCCCCGTCCCACAGGAACGGCGCACCCACGCCCAGCACAAAGCCGGCTGCGAGCGGAATGGCCAGCCCCGCATAGAGGCCGGCGAAGAGCGAGCCTCGCCCGACCGGCTGGGCCAGCAGGAGCTGAATGAAGTTTCTCGACCCATAGAGGTACATCGTGCCGAACACGATGCTGACCAGGGGTACGACCGCGAGCACCACGTTCATGAGGCTCAGGACCGCCCGCGGCCCGCCGCCGCCGAATCGAAGCAGCGCCTCGGTCAGCAGCAGCAGGCAGGCGACATAGCCCAGGACCCAGCGGCTCCGACGCAGGTCCTGCAGCTCGTAGCGGAACACCGTCAGGGAGGTCATGAGGCCTTCCGCTGCATGAGGCGGGCGACGGCCTGCTCCAGCCGGCTCTCTCCGGTGAGCTCATTCAGCCGCCGCACCGAGCCCTGGAATTCGACCACCCCGTCGAGCAGGAACACGACGTCGTCCGCGAGCTCTTCCAGCTCGCTCAGCACGTGCGAGACGAGGAGGACCGTGACGCCGGCACGCCGGGCCGCCAGGATCCTGGTCTTGAGCACGCGGCTCGCCACCGGGTCGAGTCCGGCGGTCGGCTCGTCGAGAATCAGGATCCTGGGCCGGAACATGAAGGCCACGGCCGCGTTCAGCTTCTGTTTCGTGCCGCCGGACAGCGTGCGCACCGGCTGGTCGAGCTCGGCGCCGAGTCCGAACGACTCGAACAGCTCGGCATCCTCCGGCGCGCCGTGCCCGCGCAGATCGCGGAGCAGCCGGACGACCTCGCGGCCCGTGAGATTCTCGGGAAACTGGGGGTGCTGCGGCATGTAGCCGATGCCGGCGCGGTAGGCCGGGTCGCTCCCCACCGCGACCCCTGCCACCGTCACCGACCCCGCGTCGGGTCGCGCGAGGCCCAGCAGCAAGCGGATGAGAGTGGACTTCCCCGCGCCGTTGGGTCCCAGAATGGCCGTCACCCGGCCGGCCTTCACGGCCAGGTCGATTCCCCGAAGCACCGGCACCCGCCCGTAGCGCTTGGCGAGCCCCGCGCCCTCGATGACCGTGGCCGGCAGCCGAATCGGACGAGGGGAAGCGAGCTCGGTCATGACCGCCTCCACCGCATGAGCGGCCGGGAATCGATCAGTGTCTCCGGCGTGAGGACGGGCGCGACGCGCTCCGCCGCCTCGAGCAGATCGAGCAGGAAGCTGCGCGAGAGGATGATCAGCGGCTCGTTCTGCTCCACCAGCACCGAGAAGAGCCGCACGGGGCGGAAGGGCACGTCGCCGAACCCGTCGTGGTTCAGGTCGTAGCCAGTGTAGCCATCCCAGTAGTTCTCGCTGAACGTGCTCGGGCTGCTGGTGCTGCTGTTGGTGGCCACGTCGAACGTGTTCCCCTCGAACCGGTTGCGCCGGAAGCCGTTGTCGGTGGCGTCGGCCATGAGGCGGACGGCCCAACCGTTGCCGAGGAACTGGTTGCCGGCGATCTCGGACCGATCCACGCCCTCGGCGAACAGTCCGACGGTATTTCGGGCCATCACGTTGCCGTCGATCCGGCTGTCCTTGATCTCCTTGAGGAGCAGCCCGTAGGCCGCGGCGCCCTGGTTGTCCTCGAACCGGTTGCCGGTCATCGTCACCCGGCGGCTGTACATCACCGCGACCCCGGCGCCGTTCCGGGTGAACGCGTTGTGCCGGTACTCACAGCTGTCCGAGTACATGAAGTGCAGACCGTAGCGGAAGTTGTCGCGGCTGTCGTTCCCCAGGATCGCCGCGTGGCCGGAGAACTCGAGGTAGATGCCGTCGCGATGGCCGCGGATGCGGTTCCCGCTCACCGTGAACCCTCGCGACGAGAACAGGTGGATTCCATTCCCCGCGGCCGTCTGCGCGGCGGCGTGTCCCTCGACGAGATTGCCGGACAGCACGCAGTCCGAGGAGCGCGCGGCGTAGATGCCGAAAAACGTCCCGAGCAGGTGATTGTCGGCGATGACGCACCCGCGGACCCGGTCGAGCCGGATGCCGGCGCGATCCTCGGTCATGCTCGAGCCCACGTTGCGGATCGTGAGGTTGCGCACGACGACGCCGTCCGCCCGGAGGGTCAGCACCTCGTGGGCGCCGCCGCCATCCAGGATGGCCTCCCCCTGGCCGATGATCGTCACCGGGACGGTGACCTCGAGCCGCGGCTCGCGGTAGACGCCGGGCGTGACGAGGACGGTGTCCCCGGGACGCGCCAGGCGGAGCGCGGCGGCGACGGTAGGCACCTCGCCACCGGGCGCCACGACGATGCGGCGGGCCCCGCCGCCCGCGAGCGCGAGCACGGCGGCGAAGAGCAGCATCACGCCGACGCCTCGACCGGCCGAACCATGCCGAGCGCGACCGTCCGCGTGGCTCGGGCGCGGCGCCACTCCAGGACCGCCGCACCCACCACCACCGCCAGCGCCGCGATCGCGATCCAGCCGCCGAGACCGGGCCACGACGTGGCGTGGAAGTTGAGCAGCTGCTTGCTGCCGATGATGGGCGGCTGATAGCTCATGCCCGGCACCTTGATGGCGGCGTGCGGGTCCAGCTGGTGCCCGTAGTCGTAACCCCACTTCCAGAAGTCGCCGAGCCCCGCAACGGCGCCGATGGTGAACAGCACGGCCCAGGTGTAGAGCAGGCCTCGCCGGCCGACGATCGCCACCAGCAGCCCGGCCACCACCGCCGCCGCCACGAGCCACGGCATATACCGCAGCTCGGGGAAGGCGGCCGGATCGATGGGCCGCATGCCGATGTAGTGGTTCAGCCCGTTGATGCTGTTGAGATCGTTGGGCTTGAGCCCGGTGATCCGGTCCACCCAGATGCGCAGGCCCAGCCCCTCGGGGTACTGCGGCGCGACGAGCTGGATGCGCCAGAGCGGGGCCAGGAAGACCGCCGGCAGAATGAGCGACGCCAGCGCGACGGCGATGCGCGAGATGCGAGTCATGGTCAGTTACCCTCGTCCCCGTTGTGGTCGGCGTGCTCCTCGTGCTCGCCGTGCTCCCCGTGCTCATCCCGGTCGTGCTGCTCGGCCCCGGCGGCGTAGCTCGGGCTGTTCCACTTGAGCGCCACCTTCGAGCCCTTGGGCGAGACCCGGATGTAGCCCTGCATCTCCTGGTGCAGCGCCGAGCAGAAGTCGGTGCAGTAGAAGGGGAAGATCCCGGCCCGGCTGGGGACCCACGCGAGCGTCCGCGTCTGTCCCGGCATCATCAGCAGCTCGGCATTGTTGTTGCCGAGCACCGCGAAGCCGTGCGGCACGTCCCAGTCCTGCTCCAGGTTGGTCAGGTGGAAGTAGACCGAGTCGCCCACCTGGATGCCCTCGATCTTGTCGGGCATGAAGTGGCTGCGGACCGAGGTCATCACCACGTGCACCACGCTCCCCTTCCGCTCGACCCGGGTGGTCTTCTCGTTCTTGGCCGCCCACGGGTCCTTGTTGGCGCTCAGGTTGTACATCTTGAGCTGCCGGTCGCGGATGAGCGACGCCGGCAGCGCCTGCGCGTAGTGCGGCTCGCCGATGGTCGGGAAGTCGGACAGGAGCTTCATCCGGTCGCCGCTGATGTCGTAGAGCTGGGCCGACTGCGCCAGCTCGGGGCCGGTCGGCAGGTAGCGGTCCTTGGTGATCTTGTTGAGCGCGACGGCGTACTTGCCCCAGGGCTTCCGGCTGTCGCCGCCGGGAATCATCAGGTGGCCGATCGAGTAGTACGTCGGCGCGCGATCGAGCACCTTGAAGGTCTTGAGGCTCCACTTCACGATCTCGGAGCTCAGGAACATCGAGGTATAGGCGTTCCCCCGATCGTCGAACTCGGTGTGCAGGGCCCCCAGGCCGGGGTTCTGCACCTCGCCGGCGACCGTCGCCTCGTACTTGAGCACCGGGATGCCGTGGTCCTCGCCCGCGAACGCCTTGTCGGCGATCGCCCGCTGCATCTTCGAGAAGCTGTGCACCGGAATCACGGTCGCGAGCTTGCCACCGCCCACGATGTATTCGCCGCTGGGGTCCACGTCCACGCCGTGGGGGCTCTTGGGCGTCGGCAGGTAGTAGGCGAGCCCCGGGCACGCGGCGGGCGTCAGGACCTTCACGCTGGTCCCCCACTCGGTGCGCGCAATCCCGTCGTCACCCATGAGGTTGTGGGCGTAGCGGGCGGGCTCGGTGGTGGCCTTCCCCTGCGCCACGCACTGCTCGGCGAGCTTCCAGTTGATCGCGGCGATGTAGTCCTTGTCCTTCTGCGACGCGTTCACCTCGAGCTTCGAGTTCCCCTCCTCGGTGTTGTACGTGGTGAAGAACGACCAGCCGTGAGACGGCCCCTTGCCCGAGTGGGAGAGATCGTAGTCGAAGGCCGGCATCCGGATCTGGAAGGCGATCGCCATGTGGCCGGTGGCGCTGTCCACCTTGATGTAACTCAGGGTGCCCGCGAACGCCTCCTTGTAGTCGTCGATCGAGACGTCCTTCTGCGGGGCCGGCACGCTGAACCGGGTGCCGGCGACGACGTACTCGCTGTTCTCGGTCATGAACGGCGAGCTGTGATTGCCGGCGCTGTTGGGGATCTCGAGGATCTCCTCGGTCTCGAACCGGGTGAGGTCGAGCCGCGCGATGCGGGGGGTGTTGTTGCCGTTGATGAACAGCCAGCGTCCGTCGGGCACGCCGTCCGTCTGGCTCAGCTCCGGGTGGTGCGCGTCGTCCCAGGGCACGAAGCCGTAGCTGGTGGCGAGCATGGGCTTGGTCTGCTCGCTGTAGCCCCAGCCGTTCTCGGCGCTTTGGGAGAACACCGGCACGTGCTTGAGCAGCCGGCCGGACGGCAGCCCGTAGACGCCGATCTGGCCGTCGAACCCGCCCGACATGAAGGCGTAAAACTCGTCGTACTTGCCGGGTGGCACGTACACTCGCTGCGCGGCGTCGCTCGCCTCGCCCAGCCGCGAGGCGCTCGCGCGGTTACACCCGGCCGCGGCGACGGCCCCGGCGACAACGAGTCCGAGGGCGGCGGCTCGGCGACTGACATGGCTCGGCATGGTGCTCTCCTGGCGTGTTTGGTCAGGCGGGAAGATCGGCACCGATCGAGTCGCTCAGCGTGAAGTGGCCATGAAGCTTCCTTCAGAATGGCTTCACGCTCCTGTGGGGCACCCCGGGTCACACTTGATCGCGGTGCCGCTACCCTCAGGAGGTACGCATGTCCGCCCGGACCACAGATATCGCCGACGCGCTCGAGGGCGGGCGTGCCGCGGCACCGCACCCCGCGGCGGGCGCTCGGCGACGTTTTGATCCCGTGATGCGCGACCTGAGTCCCCTCGCCGAGCGGCCGTTCGACGTCGTGGTCGTCGGGGGCGGCGTGACCGGCGCCGCGATCGCCTGGGACGCCGCGCAGCGCGGCCTCTCCGTGGCCGTCGTCGAGCGCGGGGACTTCGGCGGCGCCACCTCCGCGAACTCGCTCAAGGTGGTCCACGGCGGCATCCGGTATCTCCAGCACCTCGACGTCGCCCGGGTGCGCGAGTCGAGCCGCGAGCGTTCCGCGTGGCTCCGCATCGCGCCCCACCTGGTCCGCCCGATGCCCGTGCTGGTGCCGGCGTACGGTCACGGCGTGCGCGGCCCCGAAGCCATAGCCGCCGCGTTCGCGCTGCTCGAGGCGCTCACGGCAGGCCGGAACCGCGGCCTGCGCGAGCCCGGCCGCCGCATTCCGCGGGCGCGATTGATCTCGCGCGCTGAGACGGGCGCGCGCTGCCCCGAGCTCGCGCGGCCGGATCTGACCGGCGCGGGCCTGTTCTGGGACGGCCAGCTCCTCAACCCGCCGCGGCTCGTGTGGGAGCTGGTTCGGACCGCGGGGGGCGCGGGGGCGGTCGCGGCGAACTACTGCGAGGTGCGCCGTTTCGTGCGTCGGGCCGACCGGATCGTCGGCGTCGCGGTGGAGGACCTGCTGGGCGGGGGGCGCTTCGTGGTGCGCGGGCGCGTGGTGGTGAACGCGGCGGGACCGTTCGCGGAGGAGCTCTACGTTCGCGACGGCCTGCGCGCCGCCAGACGGGTGCCGCTCTCTCGCGACATGGCCCTCGTCATCCGCCGCCCCCTCGTCGGCGAGGAGGCCGTGGCCGTGCAGACCGGGTACCGCGACCCCGACGCGCTGCTGAGCCGCGGCTTCCGACATCTCTTCGTGGTGCCGTGGCGTGGCGTCACCCTGGCCGGGGTCAACAGCATCGTCTTCCCCGGCGATCCCTTCACCCTGACGACGACCCAGGCCGAGGTCGAGGGGTTCGTGCGGGAGATCAACGGGGCGGTGCCGGCCTGGCGGGTCACGCTGGACGACGTGGCGCTGGTGCACGCGGGCCTGCTCCCGATCGGGAGTCCGACGCTGAGAGACGCCAACGTGAGCTTCGGCAAGCGGCCGTACCTGGTGGACAATGCCCGCACCGACGGGGTCGAAGGCCTCGTGACCGCCATCGCGAACCGGTTCACCATCGCCCGCGGCCTGGCCGAGCGGGCGGTAGACCTGATCTTTCGGAAGCTTGGCCACGCCGCGCCGCCGTGTCTGACCTCGACGACCCCGCTCCGGGGTGGCGGCGAAATCGACTCGAACGAGCGGTGGCCCGAGCTCGTCGGCGATCCCTCGCTCCGGTGGATCGGCCGCCTGAAACTGACCTATGGCTCCGCCTGGCGTGAAGTCGCGGCGCTCCTTCGCGCCGACCCGTCCCTGGCCGGTACGGTGGGTACGACGCGGACGCTCAAGGCCGAACTCGTGTACGCGGTGCGCTGCGAAATGGCACGCACGCTGTCCGACTGCGTCTTCCGGCGAACCGACCTCGGCACCGCGGGCGATCCGGGCGAGACAGCGCTGGCCGAGTGCGCCGCGCTGGCGGCGGTGGAGCTGGGCTGGAGCGAGGCCCGAACCTGCTCTGAGCTGGCGGAGGTACGCGCCCACTTCTTCGCCCCACCTTCATCGTCTCTTCATGCGGAGCGCTCTAGGATGTAGCAGGACGAGAGGCTGCACCGACGCAGACGACCCGCAAGGAGGCCCGCATGACCGCCGCTTTCCCCGTTGCCACGAGACCATCGCGTTTGCGTGGGCGGCCGATGGATCGGCTGGAGCGAACGCACCGCGCATGGCTCGAGGGGCTGCGCACGGCCGTGGCGCGTGCCGAAGCCAAGGACTCCGGCGTCTGGCCCCGCTGGAATGCCATTCGCGATCTCGACACGTTCTTCCGGGACCAGTTCGACCGGGAGCGGAAGGTGATGGACGGGCTGGGGCCGAGCATCGGCGGCGATGGCGTGAACCAGCTCTGGGCGGCCGGCGAGCTGGTCGCGGCCTTGCGCTGGCAGCTGCGGCATGCGGCAGGGCTGTGTCACCGAGCGGACGAGTTCTCGGCGATCACCGGCAAGCTGTTGAGAGCGGTGCAGTACTGGTTCGCGGCGGTCGAGGATGCGGTGCGACCGTTGGAATGGGACGACCTGTCCGCGCGGGCACGGGAGGAGATCGCATCGCTATGCGCCGGGGTGGCGGAGCGGTAGGGCAAGCGGGAGTCCCGGGCCCACTCCAGCATCAGCCCCTGGTCCGACCGAACCCGAGCGCCCGATACACCGGACACCGCCCCAGCAGCCCGGCCCCCAGCGGCACGAGACCGATCAGCGTGAAGTACCGCCAGGGCGCCGGCACCGCCCCAAACAACCCCAGCACGCCGAGGCCGAGCACCATCGCCGCGATCCGATGGATCGGGCCCAGATTCTTGAGCATTGAGTCCTCCTCAGAGAGGGACGGTAAGGACCGCGCACGGCGCGGCATGGATCAGGCGCCGTGCGACGCTTCCCGCTTCGATTGCGCCGGCGGGCCCACCCCGGTGGCAGCCGAGCACCAGCACGTCGGGCAGATGCTCGCTCACGGCACCGAGGATCTCCTGGGCCGGCTCGCCTCGACGGACCTCGAGCTCCCGGCCGAGCGTCTCGCGAACGTGCGAGCCGAGGCGTTCGCTGCGGGTTGAAGGAATGGCCGCGGCCAGGTGGGCCGGCTCGCCGTGATACGGCGGGTCAACGGTGATCAGGCGAAGCTCGGCGTCGAGCTCGTGGGCGAGCGCGCGCGCCACCCTGAGAACCACCATCCCGCGCTCGGAGCCCTCGACGGCCACGAGGAAGCGACGGATCGCCGTTCCACTGGGGCAGATGAACAGGCAGGGCACGCGGCTCCTCCGCGCCACCGCATCGGCGGTGTCGCCGAGAAGCAGGCGCGTTGCGCGGGACCGCGGCGTGCGGCCGAGCACGAGGAGATCCGCATGTGCCTGCTCGGCGAAGCGGGGGATCTCGATCCCGGGCAGCCCGTAGGCGATCGCATAGGCCATCGGCGGGCTCGAGTCGAGCGGCGGCAGGTCGGATTCGACCCACCGCCGGAGGTGCTCGACCGCCAGCGGGTCCTCGCGGTCGTCGAGGGGGAGTACCCGGAGGACCGTTACGCGGCCCCCGGAGCGGGCCGCCATTGCGCAAGCAGCGCGCACCGCCTGCCGTCCTGCGTCGGATTCGTCGGCCGCGGCCATGAAGTGCCGGGGATGCAGAGTGGCTTCCATATGAGGGCCATGCTAAGCCCCACCCCTTGAAGAAAGCATGAAGCGCTCCCGAAGCTTCCCAGGGTTTCGGGCGGCGCCGCCCGGCCGTATGTTCCCGCCATGACTGAAATCCGGGTCCGGCCCGAGGCGGGCGTGCCCCGGCTGGAGCGGCTGATCGTCGCCACTTCGGCACTCATCACCGAACTCTCGCTGGAGGGCGTCCTTGAGCGCGTCGTGGCGGTTGCGGCGGAGGTGATCGGCGCGCACTATGCGGCCATTGGCGTGCTGGCGCCGGACGGCCGCGTGCTCGAGAGCTTCACCACCTACGGCGTCAGCGACGAGCTCCGCGCCCGGATAGGTCCGCTGCCGCGGGGCCACGGCATCCTCGGGCTGGTCATCCGAAATCCCCAGCCCCTCCGCCTGCCGGACCTCACCAAGCATCCCGATTCGTACGGCTTTCCGCCCCACCACCCGCCGATGCACTCGTTTCTCGGCGTGCCCATCATCAGTAAACATGGGGTGTTCGGAAACCTCTATCTCACCGAGAAGATCGGCGAAGGCGTCTTCACCGACGAGGACGAGCACATGGCGGTCATCCTCGCCGCGATCACGGCCGCCGCGGTCCAGAACGCTCGGCTGCACGAGGAGAGCGCCCGCCTGCTGGAGGAAGTCCAGGGACTCCATCGTACCCGTGAACGGTTTTTCGCGATGGTGAACCACGAGCTCCGGAATGCGCTTGCGGCCGTCTATGGCTGGGCGGAGATGCTGGTGCGGAAAAAGGACCCGGCCACCGTGCCGCGGGCCGCATTCGAGGTGCTCGACTCGGCGCAGCAGGCCATCGGCCTGATCAACGACCTGCTCGACCTGAGTCGGCTGGACGAGGACCGGCTGAAGCCAGTCATTCGCTCCGTGGAGGCGGCGGCCGTGGGTCGGCGGGCCATCGGACGAGTGACGCCTGCGGCAGAAAGCCGCCAAATCCGGCTCGAGCTGCACGAGGCCGCGGCGCTTCCGACGTGCGAAACCGACGCGAGCCGGCTGGAGCAGATTCTGGTCAACCTGCTGGGCAACGCTATCCACCACGCGCCGGAAGACAGCACCGTCCGACTCGGCGTTGCCACGAGCGGCGGCATGATCGAGTTCGTGGTCGAGGACGAAGGTACGGGCGTCCCCGAAAGCGAGGCCGAGAAGATCTTCGACATCTACGTGACCAAGGCCCCCGGCGAGAATCGCGGCGTCGGGCTCGGGCTACCGCTGTCCCGCCGGCTGGCCCGTCTGTTCGGGGGAGAGCTCCGGGCGGTCCCGCAGGGTGGAGAGGGCGGCAAGTTCGTGCTCCAGCTGCCGGCCACGCCCGAATCATGAAGAACCCTTCACGAAGGCTTCGGACCGGTTTCAGAGTGCCGAAAGCAGATTAGCAGCCATGAAAATTCTCGTCGTGGAGGACGACCGGAAGGTCGCCGGGTTCATCGAGCAGGGGCTCAAGGAAGAGGGCTACGTCGTCGACGTGGCACCGGATGGCAACGAGGCCACGATGCTGGCCCATGTCTACGAGTACGACATGATCCTGCTCGACGTGGTCCTCCCCAAGAAGAACGGCTTTCAGGTGGCGACTGAGCTCCGCCGGGAAGGGCGGAGCACACCCATCCTGATGTTGACCTCGCGTGACGCGGTGGAAGACGTCGTCCGCGGGCTCGACGCCGGGGCGGACGACTACCTGTCGAAGCCGTTTCGGTTCGACGAGCTGCTCGCGCGGATCCGTGCGCTCCACCGCCGCGGCGGCTCGGAGCGGCTCGAGGTGCTCCGGTATGGCCCGCTCACGCTCGACCGGCTGCGACACACTGCCACCGCGAACGATGCCAGGCTCGACCTGACCCCGAAGGAATTCCAGCTGCTCGAGTATTTCCTGCTGCATCCCGAGGAGGTCGTGCGCCGCACCACGCTCCTGGAGAAGGTATGGGACATGCACTTCGATCCGGAGAGCAACGTGGTGGACGTGCACGTCGGGAACCTGCGCCGGAAACTGATGCAGGCGGCCGGGGAGCCGCTCCTGGTGACGGTCCGGGGCGTGGGCTTCAGCCTTCGCCGGGGCGCAGAAGCGGAGATCTCGCCCAGCCGGTGATCCCGCCTGGGGCAGCCCTGCTGCCCGCGGGCGCGCTCCTCTCCATCGTTCTCGGGCTGGTCGCACGACTGGCCCTCTCACCGTCCGCGGCGACGCTGGTCTGGTCGGTCGGGCTTGCCTTGACCGGTCTGCCCGTCGTCTGGCGGACGCTGCGCGGCCTCATGGCGGGACGGTTTGCCGCCGACCTCGTGGCGATGCTCGCCATCGTCGCGGCGCTGCTCCTGGTTCAGCCGCTCGCGGGGCTCGTCGTCGTGCTCATGCAAACCGGGGGCGAGGCGCTCGAGCGGTACGCCGAAGGCCGGGCGTCGCGCGCGGTGCGCGAGCTCGAAGCCGCGGCGCCGCGAATCGCCCACCGAATCACCGACGGAACCATCGAGGACATCGCCGCCGAACAGGTGGCGGCCGGGGATACCCTGCTGGTAAGGCCGGGCGAGCTCGTCTGCTGCGATGCCGTCGTGCTCGACGGCCGCTCCCATGTGGACGCGAGCCGCCTCACCGGCGAGCCGGTCCCGGTCACGGCCGGTGCCGGCACCCGGCTGCTGAGCGGCAGCCTCAACATGGAGGGGCCCCTCACCATCCGCGCCACCGCGCTCGCGCGCGAGAGCCAGTATGCGCGCATCGTGGAGCTGGTCCGCACCGCGCAGGAGAGCAAGTCGCCCCTGCAGCGCCTGGCCGACCGGTACGCGGTCTGGTTCACGCCCATCACCCTGCTGGTCTGCCTCGCCGCCTATGCGCTGACGCGAGACTCCGTGCGCGTGCTGGCCATTCTGGTCGTGGCCACGCCCTGCCCGCTCATCCTGGCCACGCCGGTGGCGATCGTCGGCGGGATCAATCGCGCGGCGCGGCGCGGCATCGTGTTCCGGCACGGCACGGCGCTCGAGCAGCTCACCCGCCCGACGGTTGCGGTGTTCGACAAGACAGGCACGCTCACCATCGGACGCCCGCGAGTCGCCGCCGTGCTCCCGGCCCCGCCGTTCGCCACGGACGACGTGCTTCGGCTGGCGGCCGGGGTCGAGCATGGATCCGGCCATCTCCTGGCCCGGACGCTCATCGACGAGGCGATGGAGCGCGGAATCGTTCTCCCGGCCGGCGGCGACATCATGGAGGCGCCCGGAGGGGGTGTTGCCGGCGAGGTCGAGGGACACCGGGTCACCGTGGGGGGCTGGGCCTTCGTGACCGGCAGGCATCGGGACGCGGAGGCGGGGCTGCGCGCCGCAATGGCCGGCAGAGACGAGGTCGGCCTGCGGGCGTACGTCGTGGTGGACGGCCAGGGCGCGGGCGTCGTCGAGTACGGCGATCGGATCCGGCCCGGCCTGCAGGCGTTCTTCGCCGCGCTCAAGCGACTCGGCGTGCGCCGGACGCTGCTCCTGTCCGGGGACGCCCCGGCCAACGCCATCGCGGTCGGGCAGGCGGTTGGCATCCCCGAGTCGCACGGCGGAATGCTGCCGGCCCAGAAGGTGGCGTTCGTGCAGCGTCTGGTAAAGGAAGGTGAACGCGTCGTGATGGTCGGCGACGGGACCAACGACGCACCGGCGCTGAGCAGCGCGACCATCGGGGTCGCGCTCGCGAGCGGCGGTGGCGGCATCGCGGCCGAGGCGGCGGACGTTGTGCTGCTCGCCGATGACCCGACCCGGCTCCTGGAGGCGATCGTCATCAGCCGGCGCACCCTTCGCCTGGCGCGTCAGAGCATCTGGGTCGGTCTCGGACTGAGCGGTGTTGCCATGGTGGCGGCGAGTCTGGGCCACATCGCGCCGACGGTCGGGGCCCTCCTGCAGGAGGCCATCGACGTGGCCGTCATCCTCAACGCGTTACGGGCCAGCTTCGACCCCGCATCACCGGCCCTGCTTCGAGCCGGCACGACCTGACCGGCTTCGCGACCGCGCCTTCCTGACGGCGGATTTTGCGGCGCGGCACACCAGCACCGGCACATCGGCGGCGCGGATCAGCTTGTCCGCCACGCTGCCGAGCGCGAGCCGGCCGAGGCCGCCGCGCCCGTGGGTCGCGAGCACGACCAGATCCGTGTGCTCGGGACGACCCAGCTCGAGGATGCGGTCGGCGGCGTTCCAGCCGACCACCGCCACGCCGGAGGCACGGACCCCGCGCTCGCGCAGCTGCTCGCTCACCCCGCGGACGTAGTCCTCGGCCTGGGCGCGAGCGGCCTCGGTGAGCTCCTGGTCGTAGGCCGAGGGCAGCGGCAGGGCCGGGTCCACAGAGAGCTGGACCGGGAACACCGCCTGCAGCAGGGTGATCTCGGCGTTGTACAACCGGGCCAGCCGGGTGGCCGGTTCCAGGGCCTGCTCGGCCAGCGGCGAGCCATCCAGTGGCACCAGAATCCTCATCGGATCGCGGTCCAACGCCGGAGCCGACTTCCCTTCCGCCGGGCGGACCAGCAGCACCGGAACCTCGACCTGGCGGATCATCCGGTCCGCGACGCTTCCCAGCCACATGCGCTGGACCCCGCCGCGGCCGTGCGTCGCCATGACGACCAGGTCGACGTCGGTTTCGCGCGCGAACCGAATGAGCTCGGGCGCTGGCTCGCCCTTGAGCGTAACGGCCGAAGCCATACGGTTCCCGCCGGCCCGCAGGCCCTCCTGGATGTTCCGCAGGTAGCTGCGCTCGGCCTTCCGGGTGGCGAGCTCGAGCGATATGAACATCCTGGTCCCGACGAGGTCGGCGGGTCGCGGCCGCACTTCGTGAACCAGCACGAGGCGCAGCTTACCGCCCGCGGCGCGGGCGATCCGCGACGCGAGCGGCAGCGCCTGCTCCGCGAGCGGCGAGCCGTCGAGCGGCACCAGGATCGAGCCGAAGGAGGGAGGAGTGCGTGCCATAGATGCCTCGCTGTCCTGTGTGGCCAAGCTCACCGCGACGGTCGCACGACCCACCACGTGCCGGTGCGAATCGGAGCTCGTTCGCGCGTTGACTAAAGTAGACGCCGGCCAGCGTATCGCCCACAAGGCGCCCCTCGAACCAGGTAGCCACCCAACACCCCGCGACGGGGTCGTCGCGGGGCCGCATCCCGCCGCCGCCCGAGCCTTGCGCGATCCCCAAGGCCTCGATCCGGAGCACGATGGGTGCAGTGATCTCCGCGTAGCTGGCCGCAGCCCGCCAACAGAGAAAGGAAAAGGGCGGCCCGCCAGGAGATCATCCCGCGATCCCCGCCCGAACCCGCTGGGACACGCGACGCGAGATCCCCTTGGCGAGCAGCCCGCCGACGTCGACCTGGTTGGAGGCGTGCGCCACGGTATTGGTCGTGACGACGGCCGCCGCGCCCGCCGCGTGCAGCAGCTGGCGCGCGCCGGGCGCGAACAGCGCGTGCACCGCGAGACATGCCGGCGCCGGCCACCCCGCATCGGTGAGCGCCCGGACCGCTCCCGCCATCGTAGCGCCGCTGGACACGATGTCGTCCACCAGCACCGGGCTGCGGCCGTTATGGCGGGTCAGCGGGGGCAGCGTCAGCTCGACCCGGCAGTCGCTGACGCGCCGCTTGGTCATGACCATGTGGGGCGCGCCGACCAGCGCGGCGACCGAGGCCACCCACTGGTGGCTCTCGCCGTCGGGCCCCACGACCAGGGGGTGCTCCACGTGTTCTCGGATCCACTCCGCCAGGAGCGGCGCGGCATGCACGGTCTCCGCGGGCAGCCGACACACCTCGCCCAGGGACCGGATCCGATGCAGGTGCGGGTCGACCGTGACCAGCCAGTCGAGATCGTGGCTGAGCAGTGAGACGAATTGCCGGGCCGTCACGCCTTCGCCTGGCCGGAAGGCGCGGTCCTGCCGCATGTACGGAAGGTAGGGCACGACGAGGCCGACGGAGCGGGCCCCCAGCTCACGGGCCGTGGCCACCGCGAACAGGAGTGGCAGGATCTTTCGATCGGGCCGATGCAGCTCGGCGACGAGCGCCACTTCCTGCCCTCGCACCTCGCCGATGAAGCGCACCCGGGACTCGCCGTCCGGGAAGTGGTGGATCTCGACTTCCCCGGTCGGGGCCCCCAGTTCGTATGCGACCCGGCCAAGCCGCTCGGTACCCGGCATGTGAAAGACGATCATGGCGCGTGCTCCAGGGTGATGATCTCGCCGTGCCCGGTGGCGTAGGTCAACGCATACGCCAACTCGCCGGCGGCCTGCGCGTGAACGGTGAAGAGGGGCTGATCGATTTCCACCTGCTCGTCGAGCCGGACGTGCAGGACCAGACCCGCCGCCGGGTCGCGTGGAGCGCCCGCCAGCTTGGCCACGCGCGCGAGCCGCCGGTTGTCGATGCGCACCACGCGGCCGCTGCGAGGCGCCGCCACCGGACGGGTGAAGGGCGCGGCCGGGGGCTCGCGCATCCCGCCCTGCGCCCGGCAGATGGCGCGGAACTTCTCCCAGGCGCGCCCATCCTGGAGGATCTCCCGCGCGAGCGCCTGCCCGCCGCCGGTCGCGACCACGCCGGCGAGCTCGAGGACGTACCCGGCGAGGAGGAGCGCCCGCTCCCGCAGGTCGACCGGTGCCCCCGGGTCGCGCTGGAGGACCGCCAGCGCGTCGCGGGCCTCGAGCGCCGGGCCGAGGCCACGGCCGACCGGCTGCCGGCCGTCGGTCATGACCGGAAGCACCGAGAGGCCGACGGCCTCGCCGACCGCGCGGAGGTGGGCCGACAGCCGCTCGGCCTCGGCGACGCTTCGGATCTTCGCGGTGGGGCCGACCGGCAGATCGATCAGCACGTGGGTGGCGCCGGCCGCGGCCTTTTTGGACAGCACGGAGGCGACGAGCTGGCCGGTGCTGTCGACGTCGAGCGGCCGCTCGACCCGGATCAGGATGTCGTCGGCGGGGCTGAGCCTCGCGGCGCCGCCCCACGCGATGCAGCCGCCCTCCTGCTCGACCACGCGCCGCAAGCCGGCGCGACTCAACCCCACCGGTGCCAGCATCTCCATCGTGTCGGCCGTGCCTGCCGGCGAGGTGATGGCGCGGGAGGAAGTCTTGGGCATGATGACGCCCGCAGCGGTGACGATCGGCACGATGAGCAGCGTGGTGCGATTCCCCGGCAGCCCTCCGACGCTGTGCTTGTCGACCACGGGACTGCGATCCCAGGTGAGACGGTCGCCGCTCGCCACCATGGCGGTGGTGAGGTCGATCATCTCCTGGCGGTCCAGGCGCTCCCCGCCGCACGCGGTCAGGAACGAGGCCAGGTGGATGTCGGAATATCGTCCGGCGCCGATGTCGCCGACGATGGCGCCGAGGGCGGCCCGGTCCAGTCGGGCGCCGTGGATCTTGGCGCGGACGTAGCCAAGGGACTCAAGCGGCTGCGGATGAGCGAACGTGACCGGGTCGCCCTCGGCGGCGCCGAGCAGCGTCCAGGCGCTCTCCGAGAGCCCGGCGTCCTCGAGCGTCAGGAGCGGGCCGGTGACGACGTTCAGGGTGGCGAGAATCGTGCGCGACCCGATCGTGACGGCGATGCGCGTCTCCGACTCGAACCCCTCTGACCGGCAGACCTCGGCCTCGCGGTGCAGGTAGACCACCGCCTCCTGTCCCGAGTCCACCTGGAGCCGGCGGGCCCGGTAGACCGGCGCCCCGGAGGCCCGGGATCCCGCGATCGGCGGGGACGCGGCGGTGGCGGTCATCCGCGCGGCACCGCCACGGCGTTGAGGTGATCCAGGATCCTGAGGGCCTCGGGCGCCAGCATGTCGACCGTGATGCCACGGCCCGCCAGCTCGAGCTCCGCGCACCACAGGGCGAGCTGCTCGAGCAGGTAGCGCGCGCCCTCGGCGAATTCCTCCGCCGTGCCCCGGCGCCGGCCAATCCGATCGAGCTCGAGGTGCAATCGGGAGAGCTGGTCGGCCTGGCGCACCAGCTGGGCCGCGGCCCGGGGCAAGACGAACGGGCGGAGCTCGTCCAGCAGCAAGCGCTCCCACCCATACTGCTCGCGGAAATCGTCCGCGAGGTAGCGAACCGCTCCCCAGCGGGTCCACTGGTCGGTCGTCGGCTCCAGGGTCGGCCCGAGGAAGCGGTGGGCGTCGGCGAGCCAGGCATCGTGGATCCGGTGGAGCACGGTCTCGACGGAGTCGTCGGAACGCGGGGTCGACGGCGTCATGTCGGCGGCATACATGTGGCACTCGCGGCTGAAGTCTCCTCCTGAAATAGCCGGGGGCACATGAAGCCAACATGAAGACGCGGAGAAGATGCCTTCGCTACACGTCCAGCCGCCGGAAGAAGGGGCGCTTCGCCAGCTCGGCCGCGAGGAAGTAGCTCGCGAGCACGAACCCGATCAGCCCGAGCACGGCCCCCGGCGGCGTCACGAGCTCGAAGTACCGGCGCCCGAGCGGCAGGAAGGGAAGCCCGAAGCAGGCGACGGCCGTGGCGAGCGAGCTCCACAGAAGCCACCCGCTTGGCCGGCTGCGCCAGAACGCGAGCCGGGTCCGGATCGCGAAGGTGACGAGCACCTCGGAGCAGGCGGACTCGACGAACCACGCAGTGCGGAACAGCGGCACCGACACCCGCCAGCGCAGCAGCACGAGGATGAGCAGGAGGTCGAACAGCGCGCTCAACACGCCGAAGATGACCATGAACCGCGCGATCCCGCCGATGTGCCACCGGCGCGGCCGCTGCAGCAGCTCCTCGTCCACCTGGTCGGTGGCGATCGTGACCAGGGGGAGGTCGCTCAGAAAATTGTTCAGCAGGATCTGCGACGGCAGCAGGGGGATGAACGGGAGGAACAGCGACGACACGGCGACCGTGGACATGTTGCCGAAATTCGCGCTGATCGTGTTGAGGATGTACTTGGTGATGTTGGCGAACGTCTTGCGGCCTTCCACGATGCCGCCGGCCAGCACGCCCAGGCTCTTCTGGAGCAGAATGACGTCGGCGGCCTCCCTGGCAATGTCGGTGCCCGAGTCCACCGAGACGCCCACGTCGGCCGCCTGCAGGGCCGCCGCGTCGTTCACGCCGTCGCCGAGGAACCCGACTACGTGGCCCGAGGCCCGGAGCGCCGCGACCAGCATCTGCTTCTGCTCGGGGGCGAGCCGGGCGAACACGCGGGTCTCCCGGGCCCGGCGCCGGAGATCCTCCGGGCCGAGCTCGGCCAGCTCGCTCCCCGTGACGACCGCCTCCCCCTCGACCGGAATTCCCGCCTCACGGCAGACCCGCCGTGTCACCACCGCGCTGTCGCCGCTCATGATCCGGATCTCGACGCCCAGCCGCCCGAGCTGCTCGAGCGCCTCGCGCACGCCCGGTTTCGGCGGATCGGCGAAGAGCAGGAAGCCGCGGAGCACGAGACCCCGCTCGTCGCCGGCGTTCACGGCGGCCCCGGCCCAGGGCCGCTCGGCGACGGCCAGGACCCGGAGCCCGTCCTGCTCGTACGCGTTCACGGCGGCGGCGAGCACGGTCCGCCGCTGGTCGGTCAATGGAACGAGCCCGTCACCGTCCGTCACCGCCTCGCAGAGCGGAACCAGCGACTCGGTGGCGCCCTTCACGACCAGCAGGCGGGTATCGCCCATGCTCGCCAGCACGCTGGAGCGACGCCGGGCGTAGTCGAAGG
>JAICJD010000029.1 GCA_025928645.1 Gemmatimonadales bacterium | reverse complement strand
TTACGACGCGGCGACGGGATGGCTCGGCGCGCGGCTGGCGCAAAATCGGGAGCCGCTTGCAAAACGCTGGTGACGGTGCCGAGTGCAGGCGCTTGCGGAGCTTGAGAGGCGAGCAGGCGAGCGGTCAAACCTGACAAACGACAAAGCCCCGGATTCCTCTCCGGGGCTTTCTCGTTCAGCCGGGTCTGGTCATCCCGACCCGACCGTCTGCCCGTCGGTCTTCACGCCGCCGACTGGCCGCGATTGGCCTTCCGGGTTTCGACCTGGCGCTTGAGCCAGTCGATCTGATCCTTGATGGTCTGCCGGGTGGCCTTGCTGGCCAGCCACTCGAGTGCCCTGCGACGCTCGTCCTCGCTGAAGACCGGCGACTCGGCGAGCCGCTGGTAGAACGCCACCTGCTTCTCGGTGGGCGCATAGGGCCCCACCCGGGTGACGACCTCCGCTGGAGCCGGGGTCGCGGGCGCGGCCGTTGCCGCCGGTGCGACGGGCTCGGCCGGCTGCTGCGGCACCGCCTTGGAGACGCCGCGCAGCGTTCCCGGACGCGCATCGACGACCCGAGCCTGCCCGCCCTGGCGCGCGGTAGAGACGACCTGCGCCCGAACGTTCCCGGGGATAAGCCGGAACCGCGCATTCCGAGCCGCCTTCATGGCCCCCGCCTCGTACCAGTGCGGGTTGAGCTGGCGCTCGCGCTGCGCGGTGATCTGCTCGCCGGCGAGAATGCGCCGGACGAAGTCGCGAATGCCAGGCTCGCTGAAGTTCTCCGCCATCCAGGCGAGGTAGTCGCGGCCATCCTCGGTTTCGAGCAGCTCGCGATAGGTGCGTCCCTTGTACTTCTTGCTCGGCACCCTGGCGTCGAGATCGAGCTGGGCCGGATCGTAGAACAGCGGCTGCCGCTTGACGCCGATGACCTGATCCAGGCGAACCTCCTGGCCCTCGGGCGACACGGCGAACCTCGCCGCCTTGACCTTGAAGAGCGCCTCACGGTCTTCGCCCTCGCCGATCACCTCATACTGCAGATCCTCCTCGCGAATGACCTGGCCCTGCGAGACGAGGGCCATGCAGCACTCGTCCACCCCCGTCTTCGACAGCCCCACGACCTCCTGGCCGCCTTCCTTGACCACGTACACCAGATCCGTGGTGGCGACCCCTTCGAGCTCCCGGCGGAGAGCCTCCTCGTCCAACCGGTCCATCAACTGAAACGGATCCCATGGCTGCGGCTGGGCCGCGGGTTCTGCGGGATGCGGCATCGTGTCCGACATGGCGTCTCGCTCTCTGTGTCTTGTGCATGGGACCGCCGACGGGCGGCCCCTCCGGGTCCATGACCCCGATCAGGGGGTCGCTCACGCCGCCGGACGGGATACGGTGGGCTGATTTTCCAAGGGAGGACAAGCCTGCCGGAAGGGAACAGCGCAACTCGGGCCCGCTCGACGTAAGACACAATATAGCAATGAGTTAGATGG
Organism: Gemmatimonadales bacterium; assembly: GCA_025928645.1. GTDB lineage: Bacteria > Gemmatimonadota > Gemmatimonadetes > Gemmatimonadales > GWC2-71-9 > CAVVWJ01. The sequence continues at coordinate 28,136 of JAICJD010000029.1, read as the reverse complement.
TGTCAATAGGAGCTATGTGACGCCCGGGCAATGGGTTATGATGGTGGGGTTTCGGGATTCGTTCAGGGGCGAAAATCAAGAGAGCCGGCGGCGAGTCCGGCCCTCTCATTCTGCGAGGATATTGCGGGTTTTACTCATCGTCTTCCTGCTTCTTGTAGAGCCAGTATTCCGGACCGGCAAGGTTCTCCGGCCATTCTCCGAGGTGGACCTCGCCGCGCCACGCCTCGCTGTCGGCGGACTCCCAGTCCCCGCCGGACGTCTCCCAGGGGAGATCCCCATCGGTCTCCCATGGCAGCTCCTCGTTCGTGCCCATGTCGCGCTCCTTCTCGATCCATCGTGGGGGTGGCAACCAGCGGGCCGACGAAACGCAAATGCCGGGCCCATCCTGGCAGCCCCCCGCCAGGGGTGTTCTAAGTATCGGCGGGATGCGGGGAAGGATGAGGTGGGGCGGGTCACCCCAGGAAGGTGCCGCGGTAGTACCCGGCGGGAATCGTGCCCATGCGCATTAGCCGTTCATGGAAGGACTTGGCCGAGAAGCGGCTGCCTTCCCGGGCCTGCACGGCGGACCTGAGCTCGACGATCGCGCCCTTGCCCAGGTTATAGGTGATCGCCTGCGTGGGCCACTTCGAGTACCGGTAGATCGCACGCCGGGCCTGATCGCAGGCCGCGCGATCGGTGGCGGCGGTTGCCGGCGCCGCGCAGGCTCCGGGTCGGAACGTCACGTGTTCCGTGAAGTAGTCCACGGCCTGGTCGAACGTCAGGCGGCCGGTGTGGATGCCCACGTCCACTCGTACCCGCACCGCCCGCAGCAGCTGGCCCTGGAGTTCGTACAGATGTTCCGCGGCGGTGTAGAAGCCGTGCTGGTGACCGGGCCGGGGCTCGGCCATCAGCTCCTCGCTGTAGAGGCCCCAGCCCTCGGTCGCCATCGAGTCCTCCCACATGGAGGACGAATCCTCGACGGCGCCCGGCGTGAGCCAGCGGATGTTCGAGATCTCCGCCGCGTGCTCGGTCATGTACTTGAAGTGCCAGTCGTGGCCGGGAAATCCCTCGTGGACGGCCGTGTCGGCGACGGACGAGCGATTGTTGAGCTTGAGCGCGCCCGGGTCGTTGTTCGTCGGCGTGAGATAAAATCGGCCGACGCCGCTCCGCTTGAACGGCGGAGCGGGATAGTAGGCCGCGTCGATCGTGCTCCGGAGCACGGGCGGCGTGGGCACGACGTCGAGCCGGTAGTCCTTGGGGATGTCGAACAGATCGTTCGCCCGCCCGTAGGCGACGGCGCGCTCGCCGGCCTCGCGGTACCAGCGGAACAGCTCGTCGTCATCGCGCGGCGCGTCCTTCGCCAGGTAGTCGAGCACGGCGCGCACCGAGGACTGGCGCTCGGACGGAGTGTCGAAGCGAAGCCGGAGGCCCGCCTCGCCGGCGACCTGGGCCGCGACCTCGAACAGCTTCCGCTCGTAGACCGCAACCTGCTCGGCTCCGTAGTCGTAGAGCTCCGCCGCGCGGCGCGGGACGTTGAGGCAATGGGCGAGCCGCCAGTCGTACTCCGCCTCGCCCGCCGCGAAGCGGTCGGTGGTGTCGTGCTCCGGCTGGTACAGGTCGCCCAGGGCGGCCGCGAAGCGCCGATACGCGTCGGCCGCCGCCGCACCAGAGGTGGCGATGTGGTCCAGGACGCGGGTGGCGAACGGGCGGTCGCCCAGCAGCTGCTTGGCGGTCGCGGGAAGCGTGGTCCGGAAGTACGTGTCGTTGGCGCTGGCACCCTCGATGCCGTCGTTCCGGACCATGCGCCGGTCGGGACGATCGCCGCGCCGAAGCCCGTCCCGCAGGTTGGCGAGCGCCGTCTCCACGTAGGCGGGCACCGCGTCGAGCCGGGTGACGACGAGGCTCCATTCGGCCTCGGTGCCCAGCGTGCCACGGTCCCCGGCGGTCATCTGCTGGATCTGCCAGTCCACCCCGCGGAACGGCTCGGCCACGTAGGTGTCCACGCAGCGGCCGTGGTAACGGCGGTCTTCGATCTGATGCAGCAGGAAGCCGAGCTGCGCCTCCAGCACTGCGGCATCGATCCGTTCGGAGGTGTCGAGGCGGTCGCGCCGGATCCCGGCGAGCCCATCGCGGATCTCGCGGTAGAAACGTGCTTCCTCAGCCAGGGCGGCCGAGCGATAGTCGCGCAGGCGGCCGTTCACGTCGTGGAGGCTCGGGCTGTACCCGTCGCCTCCCAGGTAGGTCGACACCACCGGATTGAGCTCGAGCGTGCGCAGGAAATAGCGATCACGCAGCCCGGCCAGGGGGCTGCCCGCCGCGGGGCGGCAGCCGCCGACCTGCCGCAGGATGGCAAAGGCGACGAGGGATTGCGCCGAACGGGACACGAAATCGCGTCGATGCACGAGGCTCTCGCAGGGGGTCAGGGTGGTGCGGAAAGATAGACGCGCCCCTTCCCACATCGCAGGTCACGGGCTAGAATTCCGCCTCGCACGACGGGACGTAGCGCAGTCCGGTAGCGCACTGCAATGGGGTTGCAGGGGTCGCGGGTTCAAATCCCGCCGTCCCGATTTCCTGCTGGGCCGGCCTTCGGGTCGGCCTTGTCGTTGGTGGCCGGCTCTCCTTCCTACATCTCCGGAGCGCGCATGCGACGTGTCCCCACCCTCCTGGTTCTACTCCTGCTGGCCGCCTGCGGCCGTGGCGGCTCGGCGCACGGATTCAGTGCCTCGCTCGGGGTGGACACGACCACGATGACCAAGGCGCCGGCCGGGTTCTGGTACACCGACGTTGCCGTCGGCCAGGGTGACGAGGCGCGCCAGGGCAGCACCGTGCGCGTGCACTACACGGGTTGGCTGCCCGACGGCACCAAGTTCGACAGCAGCCGCGACCGCGGAGAGCCCTTCGCGTTCACGCTGGGCGCCGGTCAGGTGATCGCCGGCTGGGATGAGGGGGTCAAGGGGATGAAGCCGGGGGGCCGGAGGAAGCTCGTGCTCCCGCCGCAGCTCGCCTACGGCGAGGAGGGGGCGCCGCCGGCCATTCCGCCGCGATCGACGCTGGTGTTCGACGTCGAGGTGCTCGAGGTCAAGTGATCGCCGCTGGGCCCGACCCGGTAAATGGTGTCGGAGGTCTGCGGGGCGACCGCTGGCGGCACCGGGGCGGTGGCAGCGGGTGCCACGGGTGCTGCCGCGGGCCGCCGCAGGATGATTTCGATACCCCCGCCGGCGCCCTCGCGGATTGCCGGCGCCGTCGTCGGCGCACTCGCGACCTCCCACTGCCCGGGCAGCAGGAACTCATCGAGCCGGACGGCCACCGGATACGACCGGGGCCGCCGGACCCGCACGAAGAATTCGCCCGCCGAGTTGGTGAACGTCACCTCCCCGCCGATGTCGAGCGCAACGCCTTCTACTGGGGCCCCCGCCTCGTCCCGTACCACGCCGCGCACCACGTAGCGGCTCATCGCGGCGCCGGTTCCCACCTGCTGCGGCTGGATCCCGCCGAGCCCGCCCATATAGAGGAACGTGCTCCCCGACGCGGAGTAATCGATGGACCCGTCCTGGCGCACGTACGTTCCCAGGCTGGTGGAGTAGTTCCCCAGCTGCAGCCGTGCGGTGAGGTTGAGCGTGCTCCGGAACGGGTTGAACGGCTGGAACGGCTGGTGGACGATCTGATAGTCGGCGCCGAACTCGCCGATGCCCGTCCGCAGCAGGGCGCCGAAGAGAAACGTGGGGTGCCCGTCGCTGAACATGATCTGCTGGTTGAGGCCGAGGCGTGGCGAGACGGTCCAGCGGAGGTGTACGATCGGCGTGGTGCTCGACGGAATCCCCTCGGGCCGGCTCTGAAGCAGGAACACCTCCGCGTCCAGCCAGGAGGATACCTCGCGCCCGACGGCCGCGTAGGAGCTCAGGTTGTGGATGCCGGCGGCGCGCGAATCGTACAGGCCGCCGGTCAGACGAAGCTCGTGGAGCCGGCCCGAGGCGAAGTACGAGTTGCCCGAGGCGCGCACGATCGGCTGGGCGTCGGCCGAATCCTGGACAAAGTTCTGCCGGGCGAACCCGAGAGCGAAGTCGGGCGTGACCTGATATCCAATCTGGATATTCTCGCGGTCGGTCTCCGCCTGGTTCGGGCTCGGCACGTCGGCGCGGCGGAACCGGCGCGGATTCCACACGTAGGACGCTTTGACGTCGAGGTCGCCGTGGCTGTAGGCCGCGCTCCCGGCGGCGTAAGGACGATCCGAGCCGGTACCCGCCACGAGGGCCGTCGTGAGGTCCGGACTCGCCTGCCATTGAACGCCGGGCATGAGCGTCTGGCGCCGAGCGAAGATCGCGTCGGCGCTCAGGCGCACGTGGTCTCCCACGAGATGGCGGACCCGGACGGCGCCGAGCGGGTCGTCGGGGTTGGCTGCCTGAAAGGACGGGGCTGCCAGGCCGTCGGAGCTCGCGCCGGCGAAGACCAGGTACGACGTGCGCGGCGATCCGCCGGTGTAGCTCACGCCCTGCACCAGCAGGTTCGTCCCGGTGGAGAAGAGATCCGTGGGAAAGCGGAGCACCATCGCGTCGTTGCCGATCCGGAGCGTGTCCTTGCCCAGGCCGGTGCGGAGGAAGGCGCCGAGCCGGAGACCGTTCAGGTACCCGAGGCCGATCCAGCCGTCGTACCCTGCGTGCCAGTAGTTCGCGGTCGCGCCGTAGCCGCCCACCAGGGACGACCCGCCGCCCTGGACTTCGACCACCGTCTGCGCCGCGAGGCGATGCGCCGCCACCGCCAGGACGAGGGCGGCGACGGACGCGCGAACCTGGCCACGGGCGAGCGCCACGCGGTCACCGTACCGGCGGGCCGGTGGAGGAGTCGGCCGCGAGCATCGGAGCGGGTCCGTGCGGGGCCGCGATGGCGGTGAGGGCCGTATCGATGGTGAACTTCGCGAACCGGACCACCAGGCGCGTCGGCGGTCCGGTGCCGCTCCACGCGACATCGGCCCAGCGCCGGCTGTGCGGCAGCAGCGGGAACCCGGCCGTCGGCGCGCTCTGGGCGCCGGTGGTCGAGGCCGTCACGGCGAGCACGCGGCCGAGACGCGGGCCGAGGTTCTCGAGCTCGACCCGGGCCCGCCCGGCCGCGGAGTCGACCTCGAACGATCGCAGCACGACCTCTTCCCGCCCGAGCGCCTGTTTCTGGTTCAGGTAGACCACGTGCGGCAGGATGATCCGCAGGTTGAGCCCGGTGTCGGTGCGCGCTCCCGTCAGGGCGGCCAGGATGTTGAACCAGGCCGGCGCGCTGTCCGCCTTGGCCTCGTAGAACACGCTGTAGGTGGCGCGCGGAGCGATCCGGAAGCTCATCGTCGAGAGCTTCACGCGGACCCGGCTCGTGTCGAGCGGCACGTCCACCAGCTCGCCGTCAGGATCGATGCGAAAGCCCCGGACCTCGAGCACTACGTTGAGCGGGAAGAGCGTCGTGTTGGTGAGCTGGAAGGAGGAGCGGGCCCGCTCCTGATATTCGGCGATCGGAGGGCTGATCGTCTGCCCGGACAGCCGGGCGGGCGCCGCGCCGAGGAGGGCGGTCCCGATCGCGAGAAGGTCAGTCAGGTGGCCGAGCCACCGTCCGGGATTTGCGTTGGGCGTGGTGCTGCGCATGGGTCCTCATTGAGTGGTCGCCACCAGGTTCAGCGTCCCGCTGTAGCTGCCGGGCGGCAGGTCCGCCATGCCGCTCAGGTCGATCCGCACCTGCAGCTCGTCGCGCCGGCCGCCGACCGCGTTAGCGCTCGAGATGGGCTGCGCGAACAGCACCAGCGTGCCGCCCGCCACGCCCACCATCCCGCTGCCGCTCACCACGGCCGGTCCGGTGAACGGCGCGAAGCTCTTGGGGCCGCCCGTCGGTACCCGTCCGAACACGCGGCTGGCGGGGATCGCGCCGTCGGTGCCGGCCAGGGCCCGCTCCGGCGCGTCGAAGAAGGCGGCGAGTGTCACCGCCGCAGTCCGCGCCGGGTCCACGTTCCAGGTCGTCACCACCGGCAGCGGCGCGAAGTCGTTCGGACCCTCGACCAGGCTTCCTGGCAGCGAGGCCGCGGAGCCGCCGGGCAGGGCAACCCCTACCGACGCGCGCTTCGTGGCGGTGAGCTGGACCGAGTGAGGAGCGGAGGCAAGGCCGATCTGCGCCCCGAGCGGGGCTGCAAAGGCTTGCAGTGCCGTGAGCACGACGAACATGGCGAGCGGCGAGCGCATCCTCGAAGCTGCAGGACGAATCGCGGAGTCGCCAGATGCTGACGGCATGCGCCGATCCTCGGGTGTCGGTATGCGGTCGAATCACCACCTTCGCAAGAGTGAGTATCGTCGGCACGCGGCCGAGGCTTTACTGTGCGACTGCCCGGATGTTCAGCGTCCCGGTGTAGGTCCCCACGGGCAGGTCAGGGAAGCCCACCAGGTTGAGCTCCAGATCGAGATTGTCGGTCCGGGTGACCTTCTTCGTCGGCCCGCTGATGTTCGCCGCAAACAGTTTGAGGCTCCCACCCGCGACGCCGATTCCGCCGACGCCATTCTGCGTGAACGCGGTGAAGGTCGTCGGCAGCCCCGTGGTCATACGGCCCAGCATCCGGCTCGACGGGATCTGCACCCCGCTCCCGGTCAGCGCCTGGGCCGGAGCGCTGAAATACCCGACCAGGGTCACGCTGTTGGTCTGCCCCGGGTTGAGGTCCCACTTCGTCGTGATCGCCACCGGCGCGGGAAAGAGGTTGACCGCGTTGTCGGTGACCGAGGGGATGGTCTGCGACGACCCCGAGGTGATCGTCACGCTGAGACTGCTCACGCTCGCGGCGGACAGGGTGATGACGCGCACCGGACCGAGCGCCGGGCCTCCCTGCGCCTCGGCCTCCGTGCCCCCCAGGCCGAGGGCGAGCCCGGCGAGGAGGACAGGGAGGCCGCGGTGCAGAGGATTCATCTTACCGTGGCCGATGCTCCGGCCTACTGCGCGATCGCGCGGAGGTTGAGCGTGCCCGCGTAGTCGCCCGCGACCGCGAAGGCGTTGGTCATGTTGAGTCGCAGGTTGAGCACGTCGGTCCGGTTGCTCTTGAGCGTCGGACCCGCCACCGCCTGGTTCCAGAACGAGTGGGTCGCGCCCGCCACGCCGGCGGTGCCTACCGCCGGGCCGGTGAACGCGGCATAGCTCGCGACCGGATCGGTCGACAGCTTGCCCTCGACCTGCGCCGAGGTGATCGAGTTGCCGCCATTCACGAGGGCGTTCGCCGGGTCGGCGAAGTAGCCCACCAGGGTCACGCTCGTGGACGTCTTCAGGTTCCAGTTCGTTGTCACGCTGATCGGGGTGAAATCGTTCGCCGTCGAGCTGTCGACGATGCCGCCCGCGGAGACCAGCGAGGCCGACGCGGTGACACCGCTCAGCGAGAGGGTCTCCTTCTTGGTGGCGTTGAGCGAGACCGTCGCCACCGGCGAGGGGTTCTGCGCTTGCGCCACCGGCACGCCGACCAGCGTGAGGAGCGCCGCGGCGCAGACGGCGCGCGTCAAGGAACCGGACATTGAGGGTAACTCCAGGGGCTAAAGGTTCGGGGCCGAGCTGCCGATACTGAAGGGTGGAGGTGTATTCCCGGGCGGCGTCGGGAATTCAAGACGTATGCCAGGGGTGGCAATTCTTGCCGAAGCCTCCAGGAATTTGACGTCAGGTTCTCCGCCAGCTCCCTCCTCAGCGCGCGCGCGCCTGCCGCTCTCCCACCAGCAGCCGACCCTCGAGGGAAGCCGCCGGGCAATGCCCGACGCCGCTCGCATGCGATTGTGTCGAGAGGCGTTAGGAGCCGAGCCCGCGAACCGCCGACGGCTCGAGCTGGGTCGAGAAGCGGTCGTGACCGGTGGCTCTGGTCGCGGTCGCCGGGTCGGGCCGGCCGCGCGGAAATCCTCTGCCTTTTGCCCCGGCAGGACTCACCGTCGTGATCTTGCGGAGGAATGGTGCGGAGGGAGATCCGCGGCCCCGGTCGCTCAAAATGCGACAGGGCCGCGGGACGAGTCAGCGATCGTCGTCCTTGTCGTGATCGTGGTCCTGGTCGTCCTTCGCCATGTGCCCCGGGCGTACCAGGTGAATGGTGCCCTGAAACGACTCGAGCGATACCTGCGCGCTCCCGCTGCCGAGCCCGAAGCTGAAGCGGCGGCCTTTGCGGGTCTCCCGCAGCGGCACGGGAAAGTCCGACTCGAAGTCTCCGTTGAACGTGCTCACCGTAATGGTGGCGTTCGCGCGCTCCGGCACCGCGAGCGTGATGTCCCCGTTGTGGCTGGACAGCGAGTAGCGGCCGCCGTCGTGGATCGGGCCATCGTAGCCCACGTCGCCGTTCACGGTCTCCGCCGACAGTGCGGTCGCGTCCACCCGCTCGAGCGCGACTTCGCCGTTCACAGTCTCGGCGGTGATGTCGCCGCTCGCGTTGGTGACCCGCACATCCTCGTTGACTGAATGCACGTCGATGCGCCCCTTGGCGCCGGTGAGGCTGACCGAGCCCTGGACCGAGCGGAGGCTGACCGTGCCCTCGCCGCCGGTGACGTCGATCTCGCCCTGCACGGTCTCCACCGTGATGGGCGCGCGGACGCCGTCGACGGTGACATCGAGGTTCACGCCGGACAGGTCGAGCCCCATCCACGCCGGCACGGTCACCGTGAGATCCAGCGAGGCCGGCGGCCCGCGACGCCCCTCGGTGTGCACGGTGACCGTCGCGCCGGAGCTCGTGACGTCGATCGACGTCCGGGAGGACGGCTCCCCCTCGACCCGGACGGCGTTCCGGTTCCAGGTCTTCACGGTGAGGTCGCCGCCGAACGCATCGACGACGAGACGCTGCCCGGTCCGGGCCGCGACGGTCGTGTCGATCTGTTGAACCAACCCGAGGGCCGCGAGGGCGCCGGAGGCAAGGGCGAGGAACACGGTCGGTCCTTTCAGCTCACGGATGAGACGAGTGCGGCGGCCTGCCGCAGCAGGTCGAGCTTGCGCTGCATGGTCTCCGCGAGGTGCGAATTGAGGTATACGCTCGCGGAGTCGGCGGCCAGCGCCCGCTGCGCCTGGGCGATGGCGCTGTCGATCGTTGCCAGGTTGCGCTCGATCACGCGGACCGTGGTCGAGTCGAGCCGGCCGCGGCCCTGCTCGAGCACCCGCTCGAGGTCGGAAACGGCGGCGGCATAGCTCTGGTCGGCGGAGCCCGGGCGGCGGCTGCTGACGGCGATCGCCGGGGCCCCGGACCCCGCCGATGCAGGCGCCGCCGGGCCGGCCACGACCGCGGCGGGCGGCGCGGGATGCAGCAGCCACACCGTCGCGCCCGACAGCGTCATGAGGGCCACCGCCGCCGCGGCGAGCTGGGGCAGCGAGAAGCTCCAGCGCCGTCGCGCGCGGGCGCGGGCCAGGTCGATTGCCGGCGTCTCGCCGGAGCTCGCGCCGATGCGGGCCGCGATTCCGGGCCACAGGTCGCGCTCCGGGAGCCGGTCCTCGAGCCCTCGCGCCCGGGCGACGATGCGCTTGAGGTCCGCGAGGACGGCGCCGCAGGCGACACATCCGCGGAGGTGCGACTCGAGCGCGCCCCGGTCCTCCGGCGACAGCTCGCCATCCAGGTACTCTGAGAGACGCCCGGTCCACTGGTCACTCATGTCGTCCTCCTCACCGCTCGAGATGCCGGCGCAGCGCCATCCGCGCCCGGTGCAGCTGCGACTTCGAGGTGCCGGTCGCCAGTCCGAGCATCTCGGCGATCTCCTCGTGCCGATACCCTTCCACGTCGTGCAGCACGAACACCTGCCGGGCGCCGTCGGGGAGCTGCTCGATGGCGGTCTCGAAGTCCATCGAGATTTCCGGGGTCGTCCGCCGGCCGGGCAGCGCTTCGAGCGCGGTGTCGCCGTCGAGGTGCCGCTGCCGTCTGATCCCGAGGGTCTCACGCCGCCCCAGGATCACGTTGATCGCCAGCCGGTGCAGCCAGGTGCCGAACGCCGACTCGCCGCGGAACGTCGCCAGCTTCTGCCAGGCGCGAACGAAGACGTCCTGGATCACGTCGTCCGTATCCTCGTCGCCCATCATCCGCCGGGCGAGACCCGAGATCCGGCCCAGATGGGTCCGGTAGAGCCGTTCGAATGCGTGCGCGTCGCCGCTGGCGGCGAGGGTCGCGTCGACCGCGTCCGGATCAGTCCTGCCGGGTGCCTGGTGCTCCAGCGTCGCTACTCCCGTCCCTGGTGGGGTCATCGCGAGGGGTTGGATAAAGCGGCAGGTCAAAAGGTTGCAGGGCCGCGGAGGCGGAGGGAAGGGGGCGAGCCCGCTTCCCTGAGGCCACCCTGGGCGTAGCCTGGGCTCAGGGTGACGCCGTACATTCCGTCGCATGACGACGCTCGCCCACGCCCCGATCTCCGCCCCCACCGGCGCCACCCTCTCCTGCAAGGGCTGGCATCAGGAGGCGGCCCTCCGCATGCTGATGAACAACCTCGACCCCGCGGTCGCCGAACGGCCGGAGGAGCTGATCGTCTATGGCGGGGGCGGGAAGGCGGCGCGCAACTGGGAGTGCTACGAGCGCATCGTGGCCACCCTCCGCCGGCTCGAGAACGACGAGACGCTGCTGGTCCAGAGCGGCAAGCCGGTCGGCGTGTTCCGCACCCACGAGGAGGCGCCGCGGGTGCTCATCGCCAACGCCAACCTGGTGCCGCGGTGGGCCACGTGGGACGAGTTCCGCCGGCTCGACGCGCTCGGCCTCACGATGTACGGGCAGATGACGGCGGGGTCGTGGATCTACATCGGGACGCAGGGCATCCTGCAGGGCACCTACGAGACGTTCGCGGAGTGCGCCCGGCAGCATTTCGGCGGGACGCTCGAGGGCCGGCTGGTGGTGACCGGCGGCCTGGGCGGCATGGGAGGCGCCCAGCCGCTCGCGGCCACGATGAACGGGGCCGCGTTCCTGGGCGTCGACGTGGACGAGAGCCGGATCCGCCGCCGGGTGGAGACCCGCTACTGCGATCGGCTGGAGCACGACCTCGACGCCGCGCTCCGTCTGGTGGAGGACGCGCGGTCCCGCCAGGCGCCGCTCTCGGTGGGCCTGGTGGGAAACATCGCCGAGGTGCTGCCGGAGCTGGTGCGGCGCGGCGTGGTGCCCGACGTGCTCACCGACCAGACGTCGGCCCACGACCTTCGGGTGGGCTACATCCCGGCGGGTCTCACGCTCGAGGCCGCCGCGTCGCTCCGCGAGCGCGATCCCGCCGGCTACGAGAGCCGGGTGCTGGACTCGATGGTGGCGCACGTGCGCGCCATGCTCGCCCTTCAGGCCAAGGGCGCCGTCACCTTCGACTACGGCAACAACCTCCGGGGCCAGGTCGCCGACCGGCGCGGCATGCGCGAGGCGTTCGACGTCCCCGGGTTCGTGCCGGCCTTCATCCGGCCGCTGTTCTGCCGCGGCGCCGGCCCGTTCCGCTGGGCCGCGCTCTCGGGCGATCCGGCCGACATCGCCGTCACCGATCAGGCGGTGCTCGACACCTTTCCCCGGAAGGACGCGCTCGCGCGCTGGATCCGCCATGCCCGCGAGCGGGTGCAGTTCCAGGGGCTGCCGGCGCGCATCTGCTGGCTCGAGTACGGCGAGCGCGCCGAGATGGGCCTCCGCTTCAACTGGCTGGTGAAGCACGGGAAGGTGCGGGCGCCCATCGTGATCGGGCGCGACCACCTGGATACCGGATCGGTGGCGTCGCCCAACCGCGAGACCGAAGCCATGAAGGACGGCTCGGACGCGATCGCCGACTGGCCGCTGCTCAACGCCCTGCTCAACACGGCGTGCGGCGCGAGCTGGGTCTCGCTCCACCATGGAGGCGGCGTGGGCATCGGCTATTCGATCCACGCCGGTATGGTGGCCGTGGCGGACGGCACGCCAACCGCCGATCGGCGGCTCGAGCGCGTCCTCACGGCCGACCCGGGCACCGGGGTCATGCGCCACGCGGACGCGGGCTACGAGCTGGCCATCGAGACGGCGCGCGAGCGCGGCGTCGACCTGCCGATGATCACCGGATGATGCGCGTGCACGCGCTCGTGCACGACGCATGAATCTCCTCGAGAACATCTCGCAGCTCGCCACCTGCCGGCCCGACGGCGGCCAGGGCGACATCCACACCATCGCCGACGCCGCGCTCGTGTGGGACGCGGGCACCATCCGTTGGGTCGGCCCGCGCGCGGAGCTGCCGTCGGAGTACCTCGCCGCCCGCCGCGTCGATGCCGGCGGCGGCCTCGTCATCCCGGGCCTGGTGGACTGCCACACCCATCTCGCCTTCGCCGGCTGGCGCGCCGAGGAGTTCGAGCTTCGCCTCAGGGGTCGCAGCTACTTCGAGATCGCGGCGGCCGGCGGCGGCATCGCCCGCACCATGCGGCTCACCCGCGCCGCGTCGGAGGACGAGCTCGCCGCGCGCGCCCACGGGTTCCTGCGGGAAATGCTGGCGCTGGGCGTCACGACGGTGGAGTGCAAGAGCGGCTACGGTCTCGACCGCGACCACGAGCTCGGGCTGCTTCGGGTCTACGCCGCGCTCGCGAGGGCCCAGCCGGTGCGGCTGGTGCCCACCTTCCTCGGCGCGCACGTGGTCCCGCCAGAGTATCGGGACGACCGCGCCGGCTACCTGTCTCTCCTGACCGACGAGTTGCTCCCGGCGATCGCCCGCGAGCGGCTGGCCACCTACTGCGACGTGTTCGTGGAGCGATCCGCCTTCACCGTCGAGGAGGCGCGCCGGCTGCTCCTCGCGGCCCGCGCGCTGGGCCTCGGCGCCAAGCTTCACGCCGACCAGCTGAGCGCGGGCGGCGGGGCCGAGCTGGCCGCCGAGCTGGGAGCGGCCTCGGCCGATCATCTCGAATGCGCGTCCGATGCGGGCATCGCCGCGATGGCGGGGGCCGGGGTGGTGGCCGTGAGCCTGCCGCTCGCGTCCCTGTACCTGGGCCAGTCGCCCGCGCCGGCCCGGCGCTGGATCGAGGCCGGCGCCGCCGTCGCCGTCGCCACGGATTTCAATCCCGGCTCCGCCCCGAGCTATCACCTGCCGTTCGCGCTCACCCTCGCGTGCATCCTTCAGCGCATGACGCCGGCCGAGGCCCTGAAGGGCGCCACGATCATCGCGGCGCGCGCGGTCGGGCTCGAGGCGACGGTCGGCTCGCTCGAGCCCGGCAAGGCGGCCGACTTCGCCATCCTGGACGCGCCGGACGTGGAGCACTGGCTCTACCACCTTCGCGCCAACGCGTGCCGCACCACGGTGATCGCCGGGCGCCCCGAGTGGCGCGCCTCCGCGGCCAAGTCCTCTGGCGAAGCGGCCCCGGGTTCCCCATAATGAAAGCTTCCACCCCACCGTTCGCGGTTTCCGTCACTACCATGGAGGAATCGCCATGTCGCTCCGTCTGCTGACGATCCGTTCCGCGCCGCTGCTGACCCTCGCCCTGATCGGCCTCGCGGCCTGTGGGGGGGAAGCGTCGAAATACTCCGGGACCTGGTCGCGCGACCTGTACGGCGAGGGCGAAGTGAAGATGAACCTGGCCTCCAACGGCAACGTTGAGCTCATGCTGCCGTCGCCGCGCTGGCCCGATTCGGTGGACATGAAGGGGAAGGCCACATTCACGGGCGACACGCTGCTGTTCCGGGCCGATACCGCCGGCAGCGCGTGCCAGACCGCCGACGCCCGCTACGTCGTGAGCCGGAACGCCGACCAGATGCAGGTCGCGGGCGTGGGCATGGACCCGTGCGGCGGCCGGCGGGCGGCGCTGGTGGGGACCTGGAAGAAGTCCTGACGGGTGGTCAGGCCGGCCACTGCTGGGTGACGCAGTGGAACGCGCCCAGACCCCACACCAGGTCGGTGCAGTCGATCCCCACGACGTCGCGGTCCGGAAAGACACTTCGCAGCCCGGCGACAGCTTCCTCGTCGCGAGGTGGGTCATAGGTGGGGAGCAGTACGAGGCCGTTCGCGATGTAGAAGTTGGCGTAGCTGGCCGGCAGCCGCTGGCCCTCGTGCCAGAGCGCACGCGGCATCGGCAGCGGCACCACCCGCAGCGGCTGCCCATCCTGATCCGTCATTCCGCGGAGCCGCTCCAGGTTCGCCTGGAGCGGCTCGTAGTTTTCATCGGCCGGGTCGGCCTCGACCACGGTGACGACGGTGCGCTCGTCCACGAAGCGGGTGAGATCGTCGATGTGGCCGTCGGTGTCGTCGCCGGAGATGCCGTCGCCCAGCCACAGCACCTTCCGCACGCCGAGATACTCCCGCAGCGCGGCCTCGATCTCGGCGCGGCCCAGCTGCGGATTGCGATTGGGATTGAGCAGGCACGCCTCGGTGGTGAGCAGGGTGCCCCGCCCGTTCACGTCGATCGAGCCGCCCTCGAGAATCATGCCGGGGTGAAACACCGGCAGCCCGAGCTCCGCGCCGATTCGCGTGGGGATCACGTCGTCCAGATCGAACGGCGGGTACTTGCCGCCCCAGGCGTTGAATCCCCAGTCCACGATCGCCTGCTCGCGGCGGCCGTCGTGGGTGCGCTCGAGGAAGATGGGGCCGTGGTCCCGGCACCAGGCGTCGTTGGTGGGATGATGGTGAAAGAAGACGTTGCCGGCGTCGGCTCCCTCGTCAGCCAGCAGCTCCCGGACGGCCGCCTCCATGCCGGGCCCCGCGACGTTGATGTGCACTTCCTCGCGGTCGGCCAGCTCTCGGACCATGGCCGCGAAGACGCCGGGGACCGGGCCGAACTTGCCTGGCCAGGACGCTTCTTTGTGCGGCCAGCTGAGCCAGGTGCCGCGATGCGGCGCCCACTCGGCCGGCATCCGGTAACCCAGGGAGGCGGGGGTCAGTCCAGGTACCGCTTGGTGAGATCCTGGTACGCGTCGATCCGGCGGTCACGGAGGAAGGGCCAGTGGGTGCGGCTCACGTCCACCTTGCCGAGGTCGACCGTCACGGTGAGCACCTCGTCCGAGGAGCCGCCCTTCACGAGCAGGCGGCCGCCGGGGTCGGCCACGAAGCTGCCGCCCCAGAACTCGATCCCGCCGGCCGGGTCGCCCTCGTGTCCCACGCGGTTGACCGCGCAGACATACACGCCGTTGGCGATCGCGTGGCTCCGCTGGATGGTCTCCCAGGCGGCCTGCTGCTGGGCTCCGTGCTCCGCCTTCTCGGCGGGGAGCCAGCCGATCGCCGTCGGATAGAACAGAATCTGTGCGCCGCTCATGGCGGTGAGCCGGGCCGCCTCCGGGTACCACTGGTCCCAGCACACCAGCACGCCGATGCGCCCGAAGCGGGTGTCCCAGCTCCGGAAGCCCAGGTCGCCGGGCGTGAAGTAGAACTTCTCGTAGTACTGCGGGTCGTCCGGGATGTGCATCTTCCGGTACTTGCCGAGGTAGCGCCCGTCGGCGTCGATCACCGCGGCGGTGTTGTGGTAGAGACCCTGGGCGCGCCGCTCGAACAGGGACGCGACGATCACGACGCCGAGCTCGCCGGCGAGCGCGCCGAGCTGCTCGGTAGACGGTCCGGGAATGGGCTCGGCGAGGTCGAAGAACCGGTGATCCTCGACCTGGCAGAAGTACTGGCTGCGGAACAGCTCCTGCAGGCAGACGATCTGCGCGCCGCGCGCGGCCGCGTCGCGCACGCCCTGCATGGCCCGCTGCATGTTGTCGTCGGGATCAGGGGTGCAATGCTGCTGGACCAGGCCGAGCGTGACCGAGCTGCGGGGCGGGGTGCTCATGCGGGTGGAAGATAAGGGGCAGGCCCGGCGATGCTACCGGTGACGGAGGTCACCGGAGAAATTTCCACTCCGCTGCATCTTTGCCGGAGACCCGCATCAGGCCGGGCGGCCGGCGCCCGGCCTCTCCTTTTTTCCGGAAAGGGAAACCACATGGCTTCGCTGCAGTTTCACGCCGCCGTGCTGCTGAGCGTCGGGCTCATGGCGGGATGCGGCGGCAACCGCAACCGCGGGGCCGCCGACACAACCGGTGCCGCCATGCCGGCCGATACGTCGGCCGCGCCCGGGACCGGCGCAGCCACGCCGGTGGACACCGGGTCGACCGCCGCGCCGGCCGCTGCCGACACGGCCGCGACGTCGAGCGCGACACCGAGCGACTCGGGGACGAAGCGGGCTGCTCAGCCGTCTCCGGCCAGGACGAAGGTTGCGGCCCGGCCCCGCACGGCGCACGCGGACGTCGCCAAGCCGGCTCCCGCGCCGACGCCACAACAGCAGGACACGGCGAAGGCGCAGGACACGTCGAAGGCGCAGGACACGGCGAAGGCGCAGGACACCTCGACCGCCGCGGCCGCCCAGCAGGACCAGCCGCTCCGCGACGCCTACCATCAGCCGCCGCGCGATACCGTGGACCAGGCCACCTACGACGGCTGGAAGCAGTTCAATCTCAACTGCGCCCGCTGCCACGGGGAGGACGCCCTGGGCACGACGATCGCGCCGCACCTCATCATGTCGCTCAAGCCGGACGGCCCGATCAATACCAAGGAGCTGTTCATGCAGACGGTGTGCGCCGGGCGGCCCGCCAAGGGGATGCCGGCGTGGTGCGCCCTCGGCCTCGGCATGGACAAGATCAGCGACATCTACTTGTACGTGAAGGGTCGGAGCGACGCGAAGATCAGCCCGGGGCGGCCGGCCGTGAAGTCGGGCGGCTAAGCCACCCCGCGTCGAGGCTATCCCGCGCGCGGCGGCCGCAGCTCGAGGGCCGCCGCGCCCGTTTCCACCAGCCAGAGGAAGGTGACCGACTCGCCCTGCCGGGTCCGGTCGAGCCCGCGTTCCGACTTGGCGACGGTCTCGATCTCGAACCGCCAGGGCTCCGTGGCGGGGTTGGGCTCGAGCAGGAGCGGTCCGCCCAGCGAGAGCTCGGTGGCAAAGAGGCTGCCGGCCGGTCCCGCGTCCCCCTCCCACGTCCAGCTCACCGACATCCGTCCGTCCCCCTCGAATCGGATCCGCTTCGTGAAGCCCGCGGCGCTTTCGACCGCGGTGCACACGACCTCGACGCCTCCCTGCCGGCGCTCGGCGGTGAAGGCGCACCGCTCCCTGGCCCATGAGCGGACAACGGGATAGTCGCCGCGCGTGTAGTCGGCGAGGGGGAGACTCCCGGGGAGCAGGCGATCCACCAGCAGCGCGCGGTCGTCCTGGTCGAGCGGCGGGCGGGTATCGAGCCGAATGCCTTCTTCGATGTCGTGGATGCTCGCGGTGCCGCCGTCACCGCCGTTGCCATGCTCGGCTGCGCGCTCGAGCGCGAGATCGTGGTAGGCCTCGCGCCGACGCGTGAGGGCGTTCGCGTAGTTCACGCCATGGGCGAACACGGTGTACTCCTCCACTGCGCCTCCGCGCGCCGGGCTCACCAGCGCGCTGAAGGCCGGCGAGTGCACCCAGATCTCCTCGTTGCCGTCGCCGTCGAAGTCGAGCACGTCCCACGCGAGACCTTCGCCGGTTCGAAGCCCGGCCTCCGCCTCGGCGAGATTGCGCCAGATCGCGTCCCGCAGATGGGGGAGGTAGAGGCCGCCGAAGACGCCGTGCCAGTAGGCGTCGTTGCACTGCGCCCGGCCGATGGCGCGCCGGACGGCGGCGGGGTCGCCCGCGCGTCGGCTGAGCCCGCTGAGCGCCGCCATTTTCTTCTGCATCCGGTTCGACTCGGTGTACTTCACCAGGAAGTTCCGCCAGTGCGAGCCGCGGACGAGCGCGCCGTCCGGACCGGCGACGCGCGCCTCGCCCAGATCGCGCTCCAGCCGGGCGAGGCGGAGCGCGGGGTCCGGCGGCAGCGACCAGCTCTCCATCTCGCGGTAGGAGGCCGTCGGCAGGTACGCCAGGCCGCCGCTCGGCACCGTGGCGAGCGCGTCGTCCAGCCGGCTCAGCACGACCTCGCCGCGATCCACCAGGCCGCCGATCGTGGCCATGAAGCGGTCGAGCCATCCCTTGCCGTACACCCACTCCTTGGTGCCGGGCCAGCCGCCGAACTTCTCCCCGTCGTCGGCCAGCACGGCGAGCCGGTGTCCAGCGCCGCGCAGCTCGCGCAGGTAGTCCGCCGTCTCTTCGGGCGGACGGAAGGGGATGAGGTAGCGGAGCCGCTCGTCGATGGGGAAGAGCGCCACCCGGCGGCCGTCGCTCTCGGTCCAGAACGGGGCGTGGAGCCGGTCCGCGGCGAACCCGGTGACCAGGAAGTGGCGGTCGTCCACCAGCGCGTAGCGCACGCCGGCCTCGGCCAGGTCGGCGGCGAGCTCGGGCTCCCAGACGCGCTCGGTGAGCCACAGGCCGCGCGCGTCCACGCCGAAGCGGCGCAGCACCGCGTCGTGCATCCACCGGATCTGCTCGATCCGGTCCGCGCGGGGCAGCGAGGCGAGGATCGGCTCGTAGAACCCGGCGAGGAGGAGCTCGATCCGGCCGTCGGCCGCGAGACGACCGAGCCGGTCGAGGTAGGTCGGCTCGTGTGCCTCGAGCCAGTCGAACAGCGGCCCGCTCACGTGGAACACGACGGGCAGGAACTCGCGGTCGGTGAGCGCGTCGAGCAGCGGCCGGTAGACGTCGTCCACGTGCTGGGCGAACACGTGGTCGAAGTTTCCCACGGGCTGGTGCAAGTGGAGTCCGAAGACGAAGCGGATCGGAGTCATGCGGCGGGCGTCGAGCGCGGGGGATCCTTCTTCATCCCGAGCGGAGCGAGGGACCTTGCCCGCTGGTTCCGGACCCGTGCTGAGGTCGAGAAACGTGCCCGCAAGGTCCCTCGCTCCGCTCGGGATGAAGGCGTCGTACCCCTCCCCCGACAATTCATCACCCGACCACGAGCGACCGCGAGCCGCCGAGCGCGGCCGCCAGGGCCGGCAGCACGTCGGGGAAGAGCGCGTCCCGCTCGGCCAGCTCCGCGGCGCGCCGGTGGGCCCGGTCGAGCGCCGGCTGCGACCCGTCCTCGAGGGCCTGCACCAGCCATTCGGTGTCGCTCGCGTGCTCCCGGAAGCGCCGCTCGCCGTAGTCGGCCGCCGCCCCGGTCGAGATGATGAACTGCCAGTCGGACGACTGCGCGAGGAGCAGCTCCCGGCCGGCCTGCGCCAGGATGAAGCGGGTCTCGTCCGAGGCGAGCGCGGCCGGCGCGACGTCCCAGAATCGCTCCTCCAGCGGCCAGAGCCGCTCCCAGGTCCACGCCGTCTGCTCGCTCAGCCACATCGAGAAGTCGCCGTTGGCGCCCCATGAGCCGGCGGGCATCCGGATGGTGGCGCGGGTGGGATGGCGAAGCAGGTGCTGCGACGCCGTCGTGGGCCGCATGCCCGGACGCCCGCGGAGGGCGCGGTACACGTCGCCCAGGAAGTCGGGCCCCTCGAACCACCAGTGCCCGAACAGCTCGGTGTCGAACGGCGCCACCACGACGCCGTCCTTGCGCTGCGCCTCGGCCTCGCCGATCCCGGCGAGCAGGCCGGCGAAGTGGTGCGCGTGGCCGCGCGCGCGGTCGTGCGCGAGCCCCGGGTCGTACGGCTGCTTGTCGCCCAGATCCACGCCGGGCCCGCTCACGCGCCACAGCTTGAGTCCGCCCGGCCAGCGCATCTTGTGGAACTCGAGGTAGACGCCGTCGCCCGGGTAGCCCTCGAACCGGCTCCAGACCTGCATGGACGCGCGGGGATCGCGCACGAAGGCGGCGACGTTCGGCCCGCGCGCGTGGGCCACCCGGTACGCCATGTACGGCGACCGGGTGCCGCCGTGCCCTCCGCGGCCGGTCGCCTGGTGTACTTCGGGATCGATCAGCGCGGCCGGATCACCCGAGAGCCCGAGCGGCCGGCCGGCGAGGGCCAGGTGCGCGTCCACGAAGAAGAAGCGGAACCCGGCGTCGGCCAGGTGCTCCTCGATCCCGCGGCGCATTCCGCTCCGGGGGCCGGTGGGCCACGGCGCCCAGGGGCCGCGCGGCCGATAGGCGCACTCCGGGAGCCAGCATCCCTGCGGCGCGCGGCCGAAGAGCCGGCGATGCTCCGCGGTGCCCACGGCGAGCTGGAACCGGATGCTCTCGTCGCGCGCGAGCAGCGGCAGGAAGCCGTGCGTCGCGGCGGAGCCGATGATTTCGATCCGGCCCTCCGCTTCGAGCGCGCGGAACGCCGCGACCAGGTCGCCGCCGATGTCCCGGAACAGCCGCCGGAGCCGCTCGAACCGCTCGCGCCAGAACTCCACCTGCGGCAGCAGATACTCCTCGCGCGTCCGGGCCAGCGACACCGGCGCCTCGTCGCACGCGACGATCCGCTGCTCGAAGAACGCGTCCATCTCCCGGACGAAGGCGGGGCTCGTGAGCTGGTTGGCGAGCACCGGCGTGAAGCCGATCGTGACCGGCGCCGGGGTGTCGTCGACGCCGAGCCCGCGCAGCGTCTCCAGCAGCGGCAGGTAGGTGTCGAGCGCCGCCTCGCAGATCCAGTCGCTCCCGTGCGGCCAGCGTCCGTGGTTCAGCACGTACGGCAGATGGCTGTGCAGCGTGAGCACGAAGTCCATCGGGCCTCCGTTCACCGGGCCGCCGAGTGTGCCAGGGCGCGCCGATAGACATCCAGGTAGTCGGCCACCGACCGCTCCCAGCTGAAGTCGCGGGCCATGCCCCGCCGCATCATCTGCTGCCAGCGAGGCGGGTCCGCGTAGCACTCGAGCGCGCGGAAGGCGGCCTCGCTGAACGCGCTCACGGTGTAGCCGTCGAAGGCGAAGCCGGTCACGCCGTCCTCGACCGTGTCGCGCAGGCCGCCGACGTCGCGCACCACGGGCGGAGCCCCGTACCGCTGCGACCGCATCTGGGTGAGGCCGCACGGCTCGTACAGCGACGGCATGAGGAAGATGTCGGCGCCGGCCATGAGCCGGTGCTCGAGCCGGTCGGCGAAGTCGAGCTGGACGCCGATCCGGTTCGGCGCGGAGGTGGCGAGCTCCACCAGCGCCTGCTCGTAGCGCTGCTCACCGCTGCCGAGGAAGACGAACTGCGCATCGGTCGCGAGCAGATCGTCCGCGCCCAGGATGAGGTCGAGGCCCTTCTGCGTCACCAGGCGGCCGGTCATGCCGAAGAGGGGCGCCTTCCGCCGCTGCGGGAGGCCGAACGAGCGCTGGAGCGCGGACTTGCACCGGCGCTTGCCCTCGAGCGCCTGGGCGGAGTACTTCGCGGTGATCTGGGTGTCCGTGGCCGGGTCCCACTCGCGCTGGTCGATCCCGTTGAGCACGCCCGCCAGCCGCTCGCCGAGCCAGGTGAAGTTGTCGTGCAGCCCGAAGCCGCCGCCCGGCGTCCGCAGCTCGGCCGCCTGCGTCGGGCTCACCGTGGTCACGAAATCGGTGAACACGATGCCGCCCTTCAGGTAGTTCATCTTCCCGTACCACTCGAGCTGGCGCCAGTTGTAGATCTCCCACGGGAGTCCGACGTCCGCCATCGTCTCGGGCGGGAAGTGCCCCTGGTACCCGGGATTGTGCACCGACAGGACGGTCGTGGCCGAGCGGGCGAACGGCTGGTCGCCGAGCACGGTGCGGAGGTACACCGGGACCAGCGCCGTGTGCCAGTCGTGCGCGTGGATCAGCACCGGCCCCTGCACCAGCCGGGGCAGCGCGGTGAGCGCCGCCAGCGCGAAGAAGGCGAAGCGGCGCGCATTGTCGGGGTAGTCCACGGCGTTCTCGCCGTAGATGCCGGGCCGGTTGAAGTAGTCCAGGTGCTCGACGAAGAACACCTGCGGTCCGCGCGTCCCGCCCGCGCGGCGGAACACGCGCGCTTCCTCGGTGCGGCCGCCGAGCGGGACCAGGAAGGGCGTCCCGACGGGCTCGAGGTCGGGCTCGACGTCCCGCACGGTGCGGTAGAGCGGCAGCAGGGCCAGCACGTTGAGGCCGGCGGCCCGCTGGTGGTGCGCGAGCCCGTTCACGGCCTCGGCGAGGCCGCCGGTGCGGGCGTAGGGAAAGAACTCCGCCGCCACGTGAACGACGGAAACCGGGGCGCCGTTCGCGGCCCTCAGGGGGGCGCGGCTCGCGGTGTCATACGCGGTCGTCATCCTGCGAACCTCACGCGGTCGGCGGATCGTCACCCGCCGACTCGCCCCGAAACGCCGGAGCGTAGTGCTCCTGCACGTAGTCCTCGACCATGCGGCGGGCGGTGAACCGGCTGCCGGCGAGCCGGATCGCGTGGCGCATCTTCTCGACCCAGCCGAGCGGGACGCCCGCCGCGTTGCGCGTGTAGTACAGCGGAATCACCTGCTCCTCGAGCAGGCGGTAAAACCGGTCGGCGTCGGCGGCGTCGGCGTCTTCGCTCTCCCCGGCGGGCGAGATCGCCCATCCGCTCAGCCCGTCGTACCCCTCCTGCCACCAGCCGTCGAGGGTGCTGAGCTGCGGAATTCCGTTGAGCGCCGCCTTCATCCCGCTGGTGCCGCTCGCCTCGAGCGGGACTCGCGGCAGGTTGAGCCACAGGTCCACACCCTGCACCAGCAGGTGAGCCACGTGGAGATCGTAGTCTTCCAGGAACGCCACCCGGCCCTCGAACTCGGGCTCGCGGGTGAATTGGTAGACGCTCTGGAGGACTTCCTTGCCCGGGTTGTCGGCGGGGTGCGCCTTGCCGGCGAAGATGATCTGCACCGGGCGCCACGGATCGACCAGCAGGCGGCGAAGCCGGTCCAGATCGCGGAAGATGAGGTTGGCTCGCTTGTAGGTGGCGAACCGGCGCGCGAACCCGATGGTGAGCGCGCTCGGGTCGAGCAGCGTGCCGGCGCCCACCACCTGCGCCGCCTCCTTCATCTGGGTGGCGAACCGGCGGCGCGCTTCCTCGCGCACGAAGTTGCCGAGGATGTGCTTGAGCCGGAGGTGGGTCTCCCACAGCGCCTGGTGGTCGAGCGTCAGCACCCGGTCCCACAGGTGCGGATCGTCCACCCGCCCGTCCCAGTTCTCGCCCAGCTGCCGGTCCAGGAGGGCCATGACCGGGCTCGCCATCCAGGTGGCCAGGTGCACGCCGTTCGTCACGTGGCCGATCGGCACTGTCTCCCACGGCCGGCCGGGCCAGAGGTCGCGCCAGATGTTGCGGGAGACCTGGCCGTGCCGGCGCGACACGCCGTTCACGCCGGAGGCGAGCCGCATCGCGGTGACGGTCATGTGGAACTGGCCGGGCAGGTCGGGATGCGCGCCGATCTTGAAGAACGCGTCGCGGTCGATGCCCATCTCATTCCATACCGGGCCGGCCACGCTCTCGAGCTGCTCGACCGAGAACGCGTCGTGGCCCGCCGGCACCGGCGTGTGGGTGGTGAACACGCTGTGGGCCCGCACCTGCTCCACCGCGTCCTCGAACGAGAGCCCGTGCGCGAGGTTCTCGCGCAGCCGCTCCACCATCATGAACGCCGCGTGGCCCTCGTTCGCGTGCCACACGCCGGGGTCGACGCCGAGCGCGCGCAGCACCCGCACGCCGCCGACGCCCAGAATCCACTCCTGCCGCAGCCGGTGATCGGGCCCGCCCGCGTACAGCTTGTTCATGAGCCCGCGGTCGTCCGGGTGGTTGAGCTCGAGGTTGGTGTCGAGCAGGTAGATCGGCACCCGTCCCACCATGGTGCGCCAGGCGCGGACGTGCACCGGCCGCCCGGAGGTCTCGACCACGGTGAGGAACGGCTGCTGTTTCTCGCCGGTGACCGGCACCAGCGGCGTGAGGCTGATGTCGAACTCCTCGTCGCTGTCCTCCTGCCAGCCGTCCAGCCGGAGCCGCTGGTCGAAGTAGCCCTTCAGGTAGAACAGGCCCACGCCGACCATCGGCACGCCGAGGTCGCTCGACGCCTTGCAGTGGTCGCCGGCGAGCACGCCGAGGCCGCCCGAGTAGATCGGCACCGAGTTGTGCAGCCCGAACTCGGCGCAGAAGTAGGCGACCGGCCGCCCGTCGAGGCCGGGGTACCGCTCGGCGTACCAGGTCTCCGCGCTCGTGGTGCCGTGCTCGAACCGCGCCATGACGTCGTCGTAGCGCCGGAGGAAATCGCTGTCGCTGGCGCACGCGGCGATCCGGGCGGGATCGACGCGGCAGAGCAGCTCGAGCGGATTGTGGCGGGTGAGGCGCCAGAGGGCTTCGTCGATGGAGCGGAAGAGCGCGCGGGCCTCGCGGCTCCAGCTCCACCAGAGGTTCATTGCGAGGGAGGAGAGCCCTTCGACACGGGTGGGGAGATACGGGATCCGGCTCGAGGGGGTGGTCATCGGCGGAAGTATAGCGGGAGAGTGGGGCGGGGTGCACCGGGCGGAATGTGGCTCCAGAGTCATCCCGAGGAAAGCGAACGAGCCATACGTCAGCGCATGGCTCCTTCGCTTCATTCAGGACGACTCCGGAGCCGGATCACGTGCCCGCTAGTGCACCAGCTTCTTGTACCGGATCCGGTGCGGCTGGTTGGCGTCCACGCCCTTACGCCGCTTGAGGTCCGCCGCGTACTCGGCGTAGTTCCCCTCGAACCACACGGCCTCGCTGTTGCCCTCGAACGCCAGAATGTGGGTGGCGATCCGGTCGAGGAACCAGCGGTCGTGGCTGATCACCACCGCGCAGCCGGCGAAGCCGAGCAGCGCCTCCTCGAGCGCGCGGAGCGTGTCCACGTCGAGGTCGTTGGTGGGCTCGTCGAGGAGGAGCAGGTTGCCGCCGCTCTTGAGCAGCTTGGCCAGGTGCAGCCGGTTCCGCTCGCCGCCGGACAGGGTGCCCACCTTCTTCTGCTGGTCGGCGCCCCGGAAGTTGAAGCCCGCGGCGTAGGCCCGCGCGTTCACCGTGCGCCGGCCGAACTGGAGCTGGTCCTGCCCGCCGCTGATCTCCTCGTACACCGTCCGCTCGGCGTCGAGCGCGTCCCGGCTCTGGTCCACGTAGGCGATCTGCACGGTCGAGCCCACCGTGAGCGCGCCCGCGTCGGGCTGCTCCTGCCCGGCGATCATCCGGAACAGCGTGGTCTTGCCGGCGCCGTTCGGCCCGATGACGCCCACGATGCCGCCGCGCGGCAGCGAGAAGGTCAGGTTGTCGAACAGCAGGCGGTCGCCGAATCCCTTGGCGACGTCCCGGGCCACGACGACCTCGTCGCCCAGGCGGTCGGGGACCGGAATCAGGATTTCGGCCGCGCCCTCCGTCTGGCGCTCGGCCTCCTCCCGCAGCTCCTCGTAGCGGGTGATGCGCGCCTTGCTCTTGGCCTGCCGCGCGCGCGGCGCCATCCGCACCCACTCGAGCTCGCGCTGCAGCGTCTTCTGCCGGGCCGAGGCCTGCTTCTCTTCCTGCGCCAGCCGCCGCTGCTTCTGCTCCAGCCAGGACGAATAGTTCCCCTCCCATGGGATGCCGGCGCCCTGGTACAGCTCGAGGATCCAGCCGGCCACGTTGTCGAGGAAGTAGCGGTCGTGCGTCACCGCGACGACGGTGCCTTTGAACTCCGCGAGGTAGCGCTCGAGCCACCACACGCTCTCCGCGTCGAGGTGATTGGTGGGCTCGTCCAGGAGGAGCATGTCGGGCTCCTCGAGCAGCAGGCGGCACAGCGCCACCCGGCGCCGCTCGCCACCCGAGATCTTCGCCACGTCGGCGTCGCCGGGCGGAAGCCGGAGCGCGTCCATCGCCAGGTCGATCTTGTGGTCCAGCTCCCACAGGCCAAGCGCGTCGATCCGCTCCTGCAGGTTGCCCTGCTTCTCGAGCAGCCGGGCCATGGCGTCGTCGTCCATGGGCTCGGCGAACTTCGCGCTGATCTCGTTGAACTGGTCGAGCAGGGCCTGCTGCTCCCTCACGCCTTCCATGACGTTCCCGCGGACGTCCCTCGACGGGTCGAGCTGCGGCTCCTGCGGCAGGTAGCCGATGCGCGTGCCGGGGAGCGGGCGCGCGTCGCCCAGGAAGTCCTTGTCTACCCCCGCCATGATCCGAAGCAGGGACGACTTTCCGGCGCCGTTGGCGCCGAGCACGCCGATCTTGGCGCCCGGGAAGAAGGAGAG
This sequence comes from Gemmatimonadales bacterium, assembly GCA_025928645.1. Lineage (GTDB taxonomy): Bacteria > Gemmatimonadota > Gemmatimonadetes > Gemmatimonadales > GWC2-71-9 > CAVVWJ01. The sequence goes on along the minus strand of JAICJD010000029.1, from coordinate 2,339 downwards.
ATGGATGCCCTTGAGGATCTCGCGGGAGGGGGGCACGACCTTCCGGAGGTCGCGCATCGTGAAGATGTATTCGCCGGCCATAGGCGGGCAAAGATAATCCGGTGACGCGCGGCCGCGAAGCAGAAAGGGCGTCCCAGCGGGGACGCCCTCCAGCCTGCGCCGGCCGCCGCGAGCGATCAGCTCACGTGCCGGTTCACCAGCTTGGTCATGTCGAACATGGTGACCTGCGACTTGCCGCCGAACACCGGGCGAAGCTTGTCGTCGGCGTTGATGGCGCGGCGGTTCTTCGAGTCCTGCAGACCGTTCCGCTTGATGTACGCCCACAGCTTCTTGGTGAGCTCGGTGCGGGGCAGCGGCGAGCTGCCGACGACGGCCGAGAGGGCGTTGTCCGGCGTGACCGGACGCATGAACGCCGCGCTGGGCGTCCGCTTCTTGCCCGCCCGCTTGGCGGCCTTCTTGGTCGAGCGCTTGGCGGAGGACCGCTTCGCCGACTTCTTGGCGGATTTCTTGGCAGCTTTCTTTCTCGTGGCCATCGCGTGTCTCCCGGTAGATGTGAGAACATCACCCGCTGGTCCCGCGCAACTACCGAGTCCAACAGTATACAACCGCCGCGGATTTACAATAGGGAAATCGCGATTTTCCCTCGGAAAACGGCATTTTGGACCGATTTTTCCCTCGGAAACGGGCATTTTCGAGCGATTTTCCCTCGGAAAGCGGGCTTCGGGCGCCTCACCGCACGTCTCCGCGCCGCCGCTCTTCCGAGGGAAAACCGCTCGGTGCCGTCGGCGGAGGAGCCCTGCCGGACCGCGGCTGCTTATCTTGCGGCAGCAGTTTCGGCGCCCGATTCCCGGTCGACTTCAGCAATGGTGCACACCGATGCCTGCCCTTCCGCTGCCCCTCAATCCCCTGGCGACGCTCTTTGCGGCGGTCACCGCCGCCGCACTCGGGCTCCGCCCCGCGCCAGTCTGCGCCCCCGACAACGGCGGTCTCAAGCTCCCGGAGGGTTTCTGCGCGTCGGTGGTCGCGAACGATCTCGGCTCCGTGCGCCACCTCGCGATCGGCCCCGACGGTACCCTCTACGCGGCGAGCGACGGCGGCCTCCTGCGCGGCGGGGTGACGGCGTTCCGCGATACCAACGCCGACGGGAAGCTGGACGAGCGCGCGAGCTTCGGCCCGCGCGGGGGCAACGACGTGCAGGTCCACGACGGCTACCTCTACCTCGCCCTCAAGGATCGCGTGGTGCGCTGGAAGCTCACCTCCGGCCGGCTCCGTCCGGCGGGCGATGCGGTCACCATCGTGCAGGACCTGCCGGACGACGGCAATCACGGCGCGAAGACGCTCGCCTTCCCCGGCGGGGACGTGATGCTGGTCAAGATCGGCTCGGCCACCAACAGCTGTCAGAAGGCCGACCGGACCAACAAGTCGCCGGGCATCGATCCCTGCACCGAGCTCGAGCGCCGTGCCGGCCTCTGGCGGTTCGACGCGAACCGGGCGGCGCAACGCTTCGCCGATGGACGGCGCTGGGCCACGGGCCTCCGGAACGCGGAGGCGCTCGCGGTGCAGCCGGGGACGGATCACGTCTGGGCGGCGATTCACGGGCGCGATCAGCTCGGCGCCAACTGGGGCTTCAGCGACCAGGCCAACGCCGAGAACCCGGCGGAAGAGCTGGTGCAGGTCTCGCAGGGCGACGACATCGGCTGGCCTTACTGCTACTACAGCAACGATCTCAAGAAGAAGGTCCTCGCGCCGGAGTACGGCGGGGATGGGCGCGAGGTCGGCCGCTGCGCCAAGGCCAAGGATCCGGCCATCGCGTTCCCGGGACACTGGGCGCCGATGTCGATCGCGTTCTATACCGGCTCGTCGTTCGGGAAGGACTACGAGGGCGGGATGTTCCTGGCGTTCCATGGAAGCTGGAACCGCGCGCCGCTGCCGCAGGCCGGCTTCCGCGTAGTCTTCGTGCCGTTCGCCGACGGAAAGCCGACGGGCAAATACCAGACCTTCGCGACGATGTCGGGCCAGTTCCGGCCCGTGGGGCTCGCCGTGGGGAAGGATGGGGCGCTGTTCATCTCGGCGGACGACAACGGCACGATCTGGCGGGTGGTGAGGACGCGGTAGGGCGGGGGCGGTAGGCGGCGAGCGGTGGGCGGTACAGACACAGTGTCATCCCGAGCGAAGCGAGGGATCTTGCCTGGCTGAGTTCGAGCCATTCCCGGGCAAGATCCCTCGCTTCGCTCGAGTTGACTTGCGCGGGCGCACCGCTCAGTTTGGGCTGCCCCGCCCCCCGCTCACCGCCTTCCGCTCACCGCCCCCCGCTCACCGCCTTCCGCTCACCGCCCCCC
>JAICJD010000082.1 GCA_025928645.1 Gemmatimonadales bacterium | reverse complement strand
TCCTCAACGCCCTGATCCGGGCCTGATTCCGCGGCGATGAGCCGATCCGTCCTTTGATCACGCCAGCGAAGGAGCCCGCATGAACGAGAAGGAGCCGCCGGCGGGATTCATCTCCGCCAACGACATCACCCGCATCCGCCAGTACTATTGACGGCTTGGCCCCGAGGCGGCCGAGTACTTCTCGCCCGACTCCGGCCCGATGGCCCGAGGTTCGGGCATGGCCCGCGCTCAACAGCGGGCCGGTCGTCGGTTTTCTGACGACGACCGCGAGCATGGTCGCCTTCCTCGACAGCATCGTGCCGGGGTCGGGGCAGCGATGCTGGCCGGCGGAGCGTTTCGGCGAACGACGGCCGTCGCCTCGCTGATCGGTGCCGCCGTCGCGTTGGTACTGATGGCGCTGTTCTACGTGTATCAGAAGTGGCGCTACGACGCCACGCCAGGGCAGATCGTCGGGCGAGCGGGCGGCTGAGCGCGCCTCACGGCTTCCCCGCCGTCGGCGGCAACACGCCGTTCAGGCGGAGATACATCGCCTGCTGGCCGTAGTGATCGGACCAGTCGGCGATCAGGCCGATCACCGCCGCCGCGCGCGGGGCGCCCTGTCCATAGTACGAGACCTTGTCCCCCAGCGCCGGGTCCGTGACATGCGCCAGCGCGGCGGTGCAGAACGAGAGCGACCGTTCGAGCGCCGCCACCAGCGAGTCCTTGCCCGCGTCCGGCTTGAGCCTCTGCTCGGTGGGCGCCGCCGGGCCGCCGATCGCCGCGCAGGTGATGCGGTTGTCACCCTGGATGTGCGCGATCAGGCCGCCGAACGTCATCTGCGCCGGCGTGGGCTTGTAGCCGTACTTGTCGGCCGGCATCGCGCGCGCCGCCGCGAGCAGGTTCTTGCCCAGGTCGGCGACCGTCGCCCGGGCCACGCTCGAGACCGGATTGCCCTGGGCCGCGAGCCGGGCCGCTCCGACCAGCAGCGCCAACGCGAGAAGAGAGAGGATGCGACGCATCAGATTCTGGTGCTCCCGTGTGTGTAGTCCGTTACCTCGTCACCCGCCCGCTCCCGGCTCCCCGCCGCTCCGCCGCGTCCGCCTGTCGGCCCTCCCATGCTCCGAGATCCAGACGACCTGCCAGGTCCTTCCTCCATCGGCGGAATACCCCTGCTCCAGCCGGTACGACCTCGGGGTGATGTCCGACAGGACGCTCCGGGCCAGCACGGTTCGGCCATCCTCGAGCTGTTCCATGGCGTAGAACTCGCCGCGCCCCGCACGGAACCCGCCGATCGCCGGCGGTGTCAGCACCCCGCCTCGGCTGCCGGCGAACGACACGTTCCACTGCCGCGCCTGGGGATTCCAGGTCCTGATGATCAGGCCATCGGCGTGGCCTGCCGGCGGACTCGAGCCGAGCTCGAGCAGCACGCCGCGCCCGTTCCACAGCTTGCGGGCGACGGACGTGCCGTCGAAGCGGACCCAGCGTGCAGAGTCGGTGAGCGGATGCAGGAGCTCGGCGTTCCTGACCGTCCACGACCCGATCTCGAAGTCGAAGTCGTCCGGCGCGTCGTTCGTCGGCGCGGGCGGCTCGTTCGGGATCCGCGTGTCGGTCGCGATCCAGTTGAGCTCCCAGGTAGTGCCGCCGTCGTCCGAGAACGACTGCTCGAACCGGCACGAGGTGGGCGTCATGTCCTTCCAGACGTTGCGCACCAGGATCATTCGGCCGTCGAACTCTTCCTGGTCGTAGAACTCGCCCTGCCCGTGCTGGAACCTGCCGACCGTGGGCACGCCGAAGGTGCCGCCCGCCGAGCTGACGTAGTTGAGGCTCCACTGGCCCGAGCGGGGATTGTAGAGCCGCAAGGAGAGCCCCTGGATGTGCCGGCCGCCGGGTCCGTCCACCTCGAGCTCGACGGTATTGGCGCGGCCGTTCCACAGCTTCCGGACCACCGAGGTGCCGTCGTACTCGATCCACCGGGTGCTGCCCGAGAGTGGATGTTCCAGCCGCGAGACGTGGGTCTTCCAGTGCCCGATCTCGAAATCGAAATCGTGCTCGCCGTTCCGCGGCGCCTGGCCGTAGAGCGGGAGCGGGCTCAGGGCCAGGAGCATGGTCGCCAGGCAGGTGCGCGGGGTCATCGCCGGACGAGTGTACGCCCGCCGACGCCGCGATGCTAGAACGCAAACTGCGCTCTGGTACGTGCGTGACGCCGGGTAGTCGCTCGGAACGCGGCCGGAGTCATGCCCGTGTGCTTCCGGAACACCCGGGAGAAATGACTCTGATCGCAGAAGCCCGATCGGAAGCCGATGTCCGCGATGGACGCGCCGCCCTCCGCCAGCTCCCGCGCCGCGCGCTCGATCCGCAGCCTGCGGATGTAGTCGCCGATGGGCCGGTGATAGTGCGCCCGGAACCTCCGCGCGAGGTGGGCGGGATGGATCCCGACCTCGCGCGCGATGGATGACAGCGTGAGCGGCTGGTCGAGGTGCTCGTGGATCAGGTCGCGCACGCGCCTCAGCCATACCGGCATGGCGCCGGCGGACTCTGTGACGGCGGCCCGAGACGCCTCGACCAGGAGCTCGAGGACCAGCCCCTCCACGGCGAGTGGCGAGACGCCGTCACCGTCGCTGAATTCCTGGTAGATGCGCCGGCCGAGCCACGCGAGCCCGGCCGTGCGGAACAGACCCGGCCGAGTGGTGATCTCGCCGCAGGACTCGATGGTCTGGAGCCGGCCGGCAGGGATCTCGATCAGGAGGCAGGTGCCGCCGTCGCGTCCGAACTGGTCGGCGTGCCGCTCGGCGGCGGGCTTGAACACGAACGACTGCGGCGGACAGGCCTGCTCCGCGCCCCGCACCCGCTCGGCGTACGAGCCGGCGACGACGAAGCAGATGCTGGCCTCCTGATGCTCGTGCCAGGGCAGCCGCCTCATCGGCGGCTGGGCGAACTCGGTGAGACGGAAGCCGCCCATTGCCTTGGTACTGGCCAGGCCCATCTCCGAGATTCGGGGTGAATTCATGGAGCAACTCCGGGAGGTTCGGCGCTCGGAAGACCGGGGGGCTGCAGCGCGCCTGTTCCACTACCCCGACCCCCTTCGGAAGGTTTCGTTGACAGCCCCGACCAACGCCCTGCTAGTTTGCAGGGACCATGGCGCTGAGGCGGCAGGATGAACGGAGCTGTGCTCTACGGTCCGCGTGACATCCGCTTCGTGGAACGGCAGGACCCGACCATCGTCGAGTCGACCGACGCGATCATCCGGACGTCGGCGGTGTGCGTGTGCGGGTCCGACCTGTGGCCCTACCGCGGCGTCGACCCGATCACCCGGCCCACGCCGATGGGCCACGAGTACTGCGGCATCGTCGAGGAGGTGGGCAGCGACGTCCGGATCGTCAAGCCGGGGCAGTTCGTGGTCGGGTCGTTCTTCGCGTCCGACAACACCTGCCCCATCTGCCGGGCCGGGTATCAGAGCCGCTGCGTGAATGCGGAGCCGATCGGCGCGTTGGGCGCGCAGGCGCCGTTCCTCCGCGTCCCACATGCTGACGGCACGCTGGTCGCCACGCCCGACATCCCGCCCGACGACCTGATCCCGAGCCTGCTCGCGGCGTCCGACGTCCTGGGCACCGGCTGGTTCGCGGCCGATGCGGCCGCGGCGGGGCCGGGGAAGACCGTCGTGATCGTCGGCGACGGCGCCGTCGGCCTGCTCGGCGTGCTCTCGGCCAAGCAGATGGGCGCCGAGCGGATCGTCGCGATGAGCCGCCACGAGGAGCGGCAGCGGCTGGCGCGCGAGTTCGGTGCGACCGACATCGTGACCGAGCGCGGCGACGAGGGTGTGGCGCGCATCAAGGACATGACCGACGGCCTCGGCGCGCACTCGGTGGTCGAGGCGGTGGGCACCCAGGAATCGATGCTGCAGGCGATCCGCTCCACCCGGCCCGGCGGGCACGTCGGCTTCGTCGGGGTCACCCACGGCGTGGCGCTGCCCGGTCTCGAGCTGTTCTACGCCGAAGTGCACCTGCTCGGCGGCCCCGCGCCGGTGCGCCGGTACCTGCCGGAGCTGATCGACCTGATCTGGAACCGGACGATCGATCCCGGGAAGGTGTTCGATCAGACGCTGCCGCTCGAGCAGGTGGCGGAGGGCTATCGCGCAATGGACGAGCGGCGCGCCATCAAGACTCTCCTGGTGCCCGCCTAGGAGGGCGCTCCCTAGACGTTCTGCAGCGCCGCGGGCCGCGCGAACGGATCCTCGTCCGCGGTCGGCCCGTACACCGACGGCACCGGCACGTCCAGCAGGCGGAGATACACCTGCAGCTCCCCCCGGTGGTGATACCAGTGATTCAGCATGATGGTGCGAATCAGCCCGATGCGCGGCATCGAGAACAGGGGCTTGCCGTTCCAGAGCATGGTCCAGGATCGGGTTGCGCCGGCGTCGTCCAGCCCGCGCAGGAACTCCAGCGCCGACGCGACCGACTGCTCCAGCGCGTCGAGCACCTCTCGCGTGCTGGCGGGCTCCGGACGGGGAAGCTGAAACCGCTCGACCGAGTCCTGGGCGGCGAGCTTGGCCACGCCGCCGGGAGTGGTGGCGATGTGGAGCGCGAGCTGCCCCAGAGTCATGGACTTGGGGTGCGGGCGCCAGCCCAGCTTGTCCTCGGGAACGCGTTCCAGCACCCGCCGGGTGGTCTCGGCCTCGCGCTCCAGCTCCGGGATCAACGGATCGACCATGCGCATGATGGGGTCTCCTTAAGTAGGGTCTCCTCGAGCCCTTAATCTAGGCTCGATCCGCCGGCAACCTGATCGAGCCGACGCCGCTGGTCGCCGGCCCGCCCTACCTCGTGGAACTGGAGTCGAGGTCGGCACGAGCGCGCAGGCCTAGGCGTACCATGGCCTTGAGATCGTCTTGACGCTCCCGTGCTATCCTCCCGCGCGTCGGTCATCCTTCCGACCATTGCCGGAGCCACCATGCAACCCCGAGTCCAGCACCTCCTCTCCGTCGTCGCGGCCACCTTGTTCCTGGCCGCTTGCGACGACACCCGAACGCCGAGCGACCCCTCGACGACCGACGCCGCGCCCGCAACGGCGGCCTCGGTGGTAACTGCGGCCGCCGCCGTACCCACCACCCCCAACACCTGGGCCGCGCGCGCTCCGATCGAGACGAACTACCCGTTCTACGGGTTCACCGCCGCCGCGGCAAAGAACGGGGCTGGCCAGTGGATCGCGTACGCCTTCGGCGGCGCGAGCGACGAGGGCGGGGCGGACTGGCCGGTCCGCGCCTACAACGTGGCGACGGACACCTGGACGGCCAAGCAGACGCGGGTCCTTCTGAGCACGCGGTGGAACGGCATCGGGGTGATCGGCAACATCATGTATCGCACCGGCGGGTGGACCTGGGACGAGGTAGGCGCGCAGTTCGGCAACGAGCTCTGGGCGTACGACTTCGTAGCGGACAAGCAGGTCACCCTGGCCAACCTGCCCAGGTTCACGGCCGACGGAATCACGGGCGTGTACCAGGGCAAGACTCTCTACGTGCTGCCGGGCACCTGCTCGGGCGAGGGATCGCCGTACCCGGGCTACTGTGATACCGAGCCGTTCCACCGGATCTACCGCTACGACCCGACGACCAACCAGTGGGGCACCCGGACTCAGTCGCTCTACTATCATCGGGGCGGCGCCGGCGCGTTCGCCGGCAACAAGTTCTACGTGGTGGGCGGCCAGGACGCGACGGGCGCTTACGTGAACACGTGGCGGCTCGAGGCGTACGATCCCGCCACGAACCGCTGGACCGCCCGGGCGTCCATGCCGTCAGGTGGAACCACCATCCATGACTGCATCTCAGGCGAGCCGTGCCTGTTCGCGGCGGTGCTGGACCAGAAGCTCTGGGTGCTGACCCGCGACCGTCGCCTGCTGGTGTACGACCCCGCGACCAACAAATGGACGGCGAAGGCCAAGCTGCCGGCCGCCACGAGGCCGGGGGTTATGGTCCGGGTAGCCATCGGGGCGCAGGCATACCTGTTCGTGATCGGCGCGTGGGAAACACCGAGCCAGCTCTATCGGCCGTAGGAGGAGTCACCCTCGTGCCGGGAGTCACCCTGGAGTCACCCTGAGCGACAGCCGTGACTCCAGGGTGACTCTTGACCCACCACCGCTACCCTATTGTCTTCCCTCCGCCACCTCGACCCCGACCTCCGCCCCCGGAGCGCCATGCTCCTCGCTCTGCTGGCCGCGACCCTCCTTCAAGCGCACCCGTTGCCGCACCGGGTCCTCATTCGTGACATCACCATCGTCTCGCCCGAGCGGCCGTCGCCGGTCGAGCACGGCTACGTCGTCCTCGAGAACGACCGCATCACGGCGGTAGGTCAGGGCAGCCCGCCCGCCGGCCTCTGGGATTCCGTGGTCGTCGGCCGGGGGCGCGTGCTCATCCCGGGCCTCATCGACGGTCACACCCACCTCGCGTCGCCGGCCGGCATGCCGCTCCCGGTCCCGCTGGATCTGCGGCCGCTCGCCGACGCCTACGCCGAGCAGTTGCCGCGGAGCTATCTGTTCTCGGGGTTCACCACGGTCGTCGATCTGATCGTGTTCGAGCGCGGTTTCCTCGACCGGTTCAAGGCCGCGCCGCTCCACCCGGACACGTACGATTGCGGGCCCGCGCTCGCGCTGGCGAACGGCTACCCGATGGCGATGGACCCGAAGGAGGTGCACTGGGACTTCTTCCCCAACTTTCTCTGGGACCCGCGTCAGAAGGGCTCGATTCCCGCCCGGTTTCGCCCTGAAGATCACACCCCGAAGACGACCGTGGCCCGGGTCGCGGCCGACGGCGGCATCTGCGTCAAAACCTTCGAGGAGCGCGGATACGGTCCCGTCAGGAACCTGCCGACGCCCACGCTCGAGATGATCCGCGATGTGGTTCGTGAGAGCCATGCCCGCGGCCTGCCCGTGCTGATCCACGCCAACTCGCTCTCGGCGTGGCGGTTCGCGGTGCAGTCGGGGGTGGACGTGATCGCCCACGGCATGTGGAACTGGGACGAGTTCGAGCGGAGCAATACGTTGCCCGCGCCGATCCGCGCGCTGCTCGACACGGTGGTGGCGCGCCGCATCGGGTTCGAGCCGACGCTCCGGGTGATCGAAGGGCTGGGCGCGATGTACGATCCCGCGTTCCTCGACGATCCGCGCCTGGCCCGCGTGCTTCCGCGGTCAGTCATCGCCTGGTATCGCACGCCGGCCGGGCAGGCGTTCGCGAACCAGTTGCGGCAGAACTTCGGCGGCGCGAGCGACGCGCGGATCCGCGAGATCTTCCAGCGCGTGGCGGAGCACGGCGCCATGGCTACGCGCTACCTGGTGTCGCACGGCGGCCGGCTGGTCTTCGGCACCGACACGCCGTCGGGTCCGACCTACGGAAACCCGCCGGGCCTGAACGGCCTGCTCGAGCTCGAACGGCTCGCCGCGGCGGGCGTTCCGTTACGCCGGCTGCTGGAAGGCGCGACGATCAACGCCGCACGCGCCTTCCGTCTCGACAGCCTTTATGGAACCGTGGAACGGGGCAAGGTCGCCAACCTGCTGTTGCTCCGGGCCAACCCGCTGGAAACGGCCGAGGCTTACGATTCGATTGACCTGGTGGTGGTACGGGGCAAAGTGATCGACCGGTCCACCCTGGCGGCGCGCCGATAATTCCCATGCTCGCGATGGCCCGGATGAGCCGGGTTCCACGCTATATCCGATGCGGGCGCACGCCCCAGATTCACGAGCGGTTCACGCCGGCCGCGCACTTTCCACCTGTCCCCCGCTCACGGAGCGAGCCATGACGCCGCAACCCGACAACGTCGTCCGCCTCCCGCTTTCACCCGACCAGCAGGCCCAAATCAAGCGCGCCATCGGCCGCACCGGCGAGGCGCTCGAGCTCACGGTCGAGGAGCTGGAGGAGCGAATCACGCCCAGGGTAGTTTCCAATCACAACGAGCCGCTGCTGACCGGCCGGTGACCGCTCCCGCCGCCCAGGGCGCGTGCCGCCGCGCCCGGGGCGACTTCGCCGGCGCCGAGCCGCTCCTCCGCGAGGCGCTCGCCGCGGCAGAATCGGCGGAGCCGCGGGACGACCAGGCGCTCGCGGTCGCACTCAACCAGCTCGGCCTCCTCTGCAAGGATCTGGGATGCTGGGACGAAGCGCGTGGCCACTACGAGCGTGCGCTCGCGCTGCTCGACGGCGACCCCGCCTCCGATCCCGACGACATCGCCGCGGTCTGGCACAACCTTGGTGGCATCGCCCACGCGCGAGGGGACTTCGCCGCCGGCGAGACGGCCGCCCGACGCGGTCTCGCGATACGCGAGGCGGCCGGAAGCAGCCCCGGTCCCCTTGCCGCCGACCGGGCCGCCCTCGCCGCCATCCTCGACGGTCTCGGGCGCTATGACGAGGCGGAGCGGCTGTACCGCGACGCCATCGCCGTGTTCGAGTCCGCTCCCGCGGCCGAGCACGATCTGGCGGTGGCGCTCGGAGGCCTCGGCGCGCAGTACGCCCGGCGCGGTCGCCCCGGGGAAGGGGTCGCGCTGCTCACCCGGGCGGTCGAGCTCAAGCGGCGTGCCCTGGGGGCGCGCCACCCTGACACCGCGCTCACCCTGCACAATCTCGCCATGGCCCGCCGCTGGAGCGGCGACGAGGAAGGCGCCGCCGAGGCCTCGGCTGAGGCGGTCGCCATTCTCGAAGCCTCGCTCGAGCCCGATCATCCCCGTCTCGCGGCCTGCCGCGAGCACCCCCTGCCTCACACCTGAGCGGCAGCGGGAGCACGCGGGAACTCTTCGCCGCCCTCGTCGGTTCTCGTCGCCATGTCCAACATCGAGCTGGGCCTCGACACCTTCGGCGACGTCACCGCGGGTGCGGACGGCCGCCAACTGCCCCACGCGCGCGTCCTCCGCGACGTCGTCGCCGAGGCGGAGCTGGCGGACCGTCTGAACGTGGACTTCATCGGCCTCGGCGAGCACCACCGGCCCGACTTCTCGATCAGCGCGCCCGAGGTCGTGCTGGGCGCCATCGCGAGCCGCACCACCCGCATCAAGCTCGGCACCGCCGTTACCGTCCTCAGCACCGACGATCCGGTCCGCGTGTACGAGCGGTTCGCCACGCTGGACGCGCTGAGTAACGGCCGCGCGGAGATCATCCTGGGCCGCGGCTCGTTCACCGAGTCGTTCCCGCTGTTCGGATATTCGCTCGAGGACTACGACGATCTCTTCGAGGAGAAGCTCGCCCTCTTCGCCGCCATCCGCGACGCCGACCGCTCCGGCCGGCCGATCCACTGGCGGGGGAAGGTTCGACCGCCGGTCGAAGTCGCCTCGGTCACGCCGCGGCTCGAGCGTCCGCCGCTCGGCGCCTGGGTCGGCGTCGGCGGGAGCCCGGAGTCGGTGGTGCGCGCGGCCCGCTACGGCTTTCCACTGACGCTCGCCATCATCGGCGGCGACCCGCGGCGGTTCCTTCCTTATGTAGAGCTCTACCATCGCGCGCTCGCGCAGCTCGGCCACGCCGCGCTGCCGGTCGGCATCCACTCGCCCGGCCACATCAGCGAGTCCGACACCCGGGCGCGCGACGAGCTCTGGCCGCACTACGAGATCATGCGGAACCGGATCGGCGCCGAGCGCGGCTGGCCGCGCACCAGCCGGGCCGAGTTCGAGCGCGAGATCGAGGAGGGATCGCTGTACGTGGGGTCCCCGGAGACGGTCGCCCGCAAGATCGCCGCGACCGTGAGCGCGGTCGGCGCGTCGCGGTTCGACCTCAAGTACAGCGCGGGCACGCTGCCCCACGAGGCGATGATCCGGAGCATCGAGCTCTACGGGCGCGAGGTGATGCCGCGGGTGCGCGAGGTGGTGGCGGGGACGAGCACACCGAGCGGGGAATTCAGCGGCACCTCGCGTTAGCAGACTGCGGCCAACGCGGTGCGCCGGTTCCTGGCAGGTTCCGAGCGGAGCGCTACGGATGCAGGTGGAGCTGGATGCGCGTGAGCTCGCGGCCGATGTTGAACAGCGCCTTGGCCCCGAAGGTCAGCGCGGTCCCGGCGAGGACGTCGCCGACGCCGCGGTCGTGCCGCCACGCGAGCCCGGTAAACCCTTCGGCGTAGCTCGCCGCGATCCGCGGGACCGCGAGCGCCCGGCCGCCGCCGTCGCTCGGATCGGTGAAGGTCTCGCTCAGCGCGTGCGCCACGCGCGGACCGAATCCCTTGCACTCGCAGAGATGATATCCGTTGTCCGTGCTCAGGTGCATGGCCGCGGCCAGTCCGTGCCGGACGCTCACGCCCACCAGGCGCTGCGTGCCGCGGAACGCGAGCTCGTCGCCCAGCTCGCTGTCGCCGTGGCGCAGCCGCTCGACGACGGCGCCACCGGCCAGGCCGACCAGCCCGCCGGGATTGGCCAGGTCCTGCAGGTAGGCGTTGACGCGGGCATTCTCCGGCGTGACGCCGATCCGGCTCTGGGCCGCGGCCCTGCCGGTGGCGAGCGCCGCGAGCGCTGCGGTTGCCATGCAGCACCGCGTCGCCTGGTGAGACAGGTTCCGGAGTCGGGCTTTCACGGTAAGGTGCCTCTGCTTGCCGTGGGAGAGCAGTGCGGCTGTCGGACGGGTGAGTCGAGCTGACGCCCGGCGCCCCAGGACGCCATTCCCCGAAGCATAAACGGTAGTCCGTCGGTCGGCGACGGGCGCGCGAGGCGGTCCCGAAACTCGTCATTTCCTCCGGCGTAGGGCTTGGTGTCCCCACCTTCCGGAGCTCACGTGCCCGGCGTCCTCGCGCCCCCGTCGGTCCGCGCCCATCCGGGCGCCTTCGCGTCGCTGGTCCTCCTCGGAATGCTGCTCGCCCCTCCGGCCGCCGCGGGTCAGATGGCCGCGAGCGCCGATGTGCCCCCGGATTCCTCACGCTGGATCTTCGAGGGCGGGGCGGGCATCGCCGAGCACCTGGGACGCCGCTGCGTGATGCTCGACGGCGGCGCGGCCACGGTGAAGGACCTCGAGCTTCGGGACGGCGTGGTCGACATGGATGTGGCGACGTCCGGGAAGCGCGGCTTCTTCGGGATCCAGTTCCGGAGCGACAGCGTGAACGGCGAGTACGTCTACCTGCGGCCCCACAAGTCCGGGCTCCCCGACGCCCTGCAGTACACGCCGGTCTTCAACACCGGCCTCAACTGGCAGCTCTACAGCGGGCCCGGGTTCACCGCCGCGGCGGACATCCCGCGGGAGACGTGGCTCCACGTCCGGCTCGCGCTCGCCGGCGCGCAGGCTCGGTTCTACGTGGGGGATACGACGAAGCCCGCGCTCGACATGCCCGATCTCAAGAGCGGCATCGAGCGCGGTCCCGTGGCCCTCACCAGCCTGATCGGCGCCACCTGTGTTTCCAACGTCGAGATCCATCCCGCGCCCGACGCGCCATGGCAGCGGCACCTTCCGACGATGCCGCCGGGGACGCTGGTGCACTGGAGCCACTCGCCCACCTACGACGCGCTGGAGCGCGATCCCGAACGCCCGCTCTCCGCGGCCGAGCGCGCGTCAATCCGCTGGCAGGCGGTGGACGCGGAGCCGCCCGGGATCGTCGCGATCTACCGCTACCGCGTAGCGCCCCATCCGCGCGTCACGTTCCAGAGCGACTGGTCCACCCGGCTCGACCCCCAGCCTGGCACCGGGCTGATCTACGCGCGCACCACGATTAACGCCGGACGCGACGAAGTGCGGAAGCTCTCGCTCGGCTACAGCGACGAGGTCAGCGTGTTCCTCAATGGGCGGATCCTGTACCGGGGGCGCAGCGCGCAGAGCTTTCGCGATCCGGGGTTCCTGGGGATCGTGAGCGCGGACGACGACGCGCTCTATCTGCCGCTCCACAAGGGATCGAACGAGCTGGTGCTGGCGCTGAGCGAGCTGGGCGGCGGGTGGGGATTTGTCGCGCGGCTGGCGGACGGGGCGCGCCAGGAGGCCGTTGCGAAACCGCGGCGTGGGTCCTGACTCATGGCGTCTCACGACGCTCGGCGCCGTATGATGCGAGAAAGAGCGCCCCGGTCGGAGGCGCTCTGGAAGGTAAGTGAAGGATTCGTCCGCTACCGGCCCCCGGCCGCGGCGGGCTCCCCCTTCCCCTCGTAGGCCCGCTCCAGCTCGGCGATGTCGAGCTTCTTCATCTTGAGCATCGCGATCATGGCCCGCTGCGCCCCGCCCGACTTGTCGTCCTCGAACAGCCGATCCATGTCGGCCGGAACGATCTGCCACGAGAGTCCGTACTTGTCCTTGAGCCAGCCGCACTGCTGGGCGGCCGGATCGCCGCCGGCACTGAGCTTCTCCCAGTAGTAGTCGATCTCTTTCTGGTCCTTGCACTGCACCATGAACGACACCGACTCGTTGAACGTGAACACCGGCCCGCCGTTGAGGGCCGTGAATTTCTGGCCTTCCAGCTCGAAATCCACCACCATGACGCTGCCGGGCGGACGGCCGTGGGTCTCCTTGCCCGCCTCGGGGTAGCGTGTGGTCCGGGTGATCTTCGAGCTCTTGAAGATGCCGGCGTAGTACTTCGCGGCCTCTTCCGCCTGATCGGCGAACCAGAGGAAGGGGGTGATTTTCTGGACGGTTGCCATGTGCTCGCTCCTCCAAAGGTCGATGTCCACAACGGTTCCGGCGCTCACCGGTGGACGTCCATGCGGGAATGGGCGGCACGTTAAGGCGACCCTGCGGACCGGTCTGTGACGGGTGGCCCGGCCGGCACCGCGCCGATCGAGTCACACCCGCGCGTCCGGTCTGGCGGGCTATATGCCCGGTGTGCATATTTGCTGCCCGGTAATATCGCCGTCCATCGTCCCGCTTCCCGAGCCGGGCGGTCCATGAGCAATCTCGAGTACCACGTCCTGCTGGCCCTGGCCGGCGGTCCACTTCATGGCTACGCCATGAAACAGCGGGTCGAGGCCGAGTCGGGCGGCAGCCTCGCGCCGCCGCCGGGCTCGCTCTACCGGGTCATCGCGAGGCTCATGGCCTCCGGACTCGTCGCGGAGACCGACCCGAAGGGGCCGGTGCCGCCGCATCCGGGCCTGTCGCGGCGCTACTACGTGCTCACCGCCGCCGGCCGGCGGGAGCTCGCGGCCGAGGCGCGGCGGCTCAAGGGCGCCGCGGCGCTGGCGGAAAAGCGGCTCCGGACGGCCCGGCCATGAAACGCGCGCTCTCGTCGCTCGTACGGCTGTTTCCGCCCGCCTTCCGCGAGCGGTTCGCGCTGGAGATCGCCGAGGACCTGCGCGAGGACTGGGCGGCCGCCCGGGCCCGCGGCCGGCTCGCGGCGCTCGCCTACGGCACCAGGGCGGCGCTCGACCTGACCGGCGCCGCGCTCAGCGAGCACTGGAATCCAACGTTGCGACCGACCCCGCGAAGCGCGGGAGGAGGGGTCATGCGCTGGCTCACCGACGGCTGGATCCAGGACCTGCGCCAGGCGGCGCGTGCCCTCAAGCGCACGCCGGGCTTCACCCTGGTCGCCGTCGTCACGCTCGGCCTCGCCCTCGGCGCGAACGCGGGGATCTTCAGCATCGTGGACGCGGTGCTGCTCCGGCCGCTGCCGTTTCCCCGGCAGGATCGCCTGGTGTACATCGGCGGCACCGCGCCGGGCTCCGATCTTCCGAGCGAGTTCGATCTCCCGCTCGAGTTCTTCATCCAGTATCGCGACCAGTCGAAGCTGCTCCAGGGGCTCGCCCCCTACGACGACTTCACCAACACCCTGCGGGTCGGCGACCGCGCCGAGCGGGTCCGGATGGCCGTCTCCACGCCGTCGTTCTTCCCGACGCTCGGCGTGAAGCCGATGCTGGGCCGGCTGCCGCTCGACGAGGACGAGGATCGGGTCGCGCTGCTCAGTTACGGCCTGTGGCAGAGCTGGTTCGGCGGCGACACGGCCGTGATCGGCCGCTCGTACTCCATCGGCGGGAGCCAGCGCACGGTCATCGGCATCATGGGCCCGCATTTCAGCTTCCCGCGGGACGGGGTCACGCTGTGGGTCACCGCGGTCATCCGTCCGGAGGAGATCACGCCGGGCAGATTCCAGACCTTCGCGCTGGTCGGCCGGATGCGGCCCGGCGTGACTACGGCCGATCTCGCGCGCGAGCTGGCGCCGCTGGCGCAGCGGCTGCCCGAGCGGTTCGGCGGGTCGCCGGCCTATACCGAGCTGATCCGGAAGCACCGGCCGGTGGTGCGGCCGCTGGAGGCGCAGCTGGTGGGCGAGGTGGTCCGCCCGATCTGGCTCCTGTTCGGCTCGGTGGCGGTCGTGCTGCTCATCGCCTGCGCCAACGTCGCCAACCTGTTTCTGGTCCGGGCGGAGCGCCGGCAACGGGAGCTGGCCGTCCGTCGCGCCGTCGGCGCCGGCCGGCTCCAGCTCTTCCGCGCGCAGATCAGCGAGACCCTGGTCGTCGCGCTGCTCGCGGGAGCGCTCGCCATGGTGCTCGCCTGGGCCAGCGTTCCGATCTACCTCGAGTTCGTGCCGCCCGACGTGCCCCGCCTCGGCGACGTGACCGTGCGCTGGAGCACGCTCCTCTTTACCGGCGTCGCGTCGGTCTTCGCCGCGCTGCTCTGCGGTGGGCTCCCGGCGCTGCGGGCATCGGAGCCGAGCCTCGACCGGCTGCGCGACGGCAGCCGAGGGTCCACCGCGCGCCGGCACTGGGCGCGAGCCGGCCTGGTGGTGGCGCAGACGGCGCTCGCGCTCGTGCTCCTCACCGGCTCGGCGCTCCTGTTCCGCAGCTTCCAGAAGATGCGGAGCGTGGACCCCGGCTACGACACCCGGGACATCTTCACCTTCCAGATCGCGCCCGAGGGCGAGCAGCTGAAGGACGCCCGCTCGTTCGCGCAGTTCCATCTCGCCTTCATGGAACGGCTCCGGCACCTTCCGGGCGTGCAGTCGGTGGGAATCGTGGACAACGTGCCGCTCAACGAGAGCCTCGCGCTTGCGCGGTTCCTGCCGGCCGAGCGCGCGGGTGAGACCGGCAGAGGCGTTCCGCTGGGCCTTACCTCGGTGGCGGGCGACTACTTCAAGACCATGAAGATCCGGCTGCTCGCGGGCCGGACCTTCACCGACGCCGACCAGCTCACCGATCTCGGGCACGTGATCGTGAACCGGGCGGCCGCGAACCTGCTCTGGCCCGGACAGTCGCCGATTGGACGGCGGCTCAAGCGGGAGGAGATTCCCGTGTGGGAGACCGTCGTGGGCGTGGTGGACGATGTGCTGCAGGACAACTTCCGCGACCCCGCGCCGCCGGCGATCTACTATCCGCTGGTCGGGCAGCCGCCGGCCGACTGGGTGATCTCTTCACCCGCGTACGTGGTGAAGACGGGGCGGGCGGAGACGATCGCGCCGGAGATCCGCGCGCTGGTGCGCGAGGTGGCGCCCGGCGCGCCGATGTACCGGACCTACACCATGGCCGGGCTCGCGGAGCAGGCTCGCCTGCCGCTCGCGTTCACCATGCTGACGCTGGGCGCGATCTCGCTGCTCGCCGTCATCCTCGGCACCGTGGGGCAATACGGCGTGCTGTCGTACATCGTCGCGGAGCGGACCCGCGAGATCGGCGTGCGCATGGCGCTCGGCGCCGAGGGGCGCCGGGTCCAGGCGATGGTGGTGAGGCAGGGGGCGCGGGTGCTGCTCGTGGGGGTGGTCGTCGGGCTTGCCGTGGCCGCCGCGTCGACCCGGGCGCTTCGGAGTCTGCTGTTCGGCGTCGAGGCGCTCGACCCCACCAGCTTTGCCGTGGTCGTCGGCGGCATGGTGCTGGTGGGCCTGCTGGCGGCGTACCTGCCCTCGCGGCGCGCGTCGCGGGTGGATCCGATCGAGTCGCTCAGGGGGGAGTGAGGGCAGACGGACCGACGGGCAGACGGTCAGGTGGCTGTCGCGCTTCATCCCGAGCGGAGCGAGGGACCTTGCCGGGCCGAGCTCGGGCCATTCCCCGGCAAGATCCCTCGCTCCGCTCGGGATGAAACACGCGCTCGCGCATCTTCGACCTGACCGTCCGACCGTCTGCCCGTCTGCCCGTCTGCCCGTCTGCCCGTCTGCCCGTCTGCCCGTCTGCCTACGGTGCGCCCGGAAACCTCAATCCATGCTCCCCGCACAGCCGCGCGATGCTGTCCGGCTGGAAATAGTGCCCGTAGCGGGCCGCGAGGCCCGGGAGGTCGGGCACGCCCGGCACGTTCACCGCCTGCGCCGCCGCCATCTGCTCGCCCAGCTCGTTGAAGAAGTGCTCGAAGCCGGCCGGCGAGATGATCTCGAGCAGGCGGCAGGTCGTGTCGCCCGCGTTCCAGAAGGTGTGCCACTGGTTCCGCGGCTTGAACACGAGGTCGCCCGGCTCCGCGAACACCACGTCGTCGCCCAACTGCGCGCCCATGCGGCCCTCGAGCACGTAGCTGTACTCGTCCTCGCGCTCGTGCAGGTGCAGCGGCGCGACCAAGGTGCGCGGCGGGATGGGGTGCTCGACCAGCGAGAACGTCTCGCCGGTCTCGGCGCCCCAGACCATGAACCGGACCCCCACGGACTGGAGGTCGACGAACTTGCCGTCGCGGGGGCCGATGATGCGCGGCCCGGCGGAGCCGTCGAAGCGGCGCGTGGGGATCGGGTGGGGCCCTGCGGGCGGGATCCGGTCGAGCTGCTGCATCGGGGCCATCGCGTCGCCTCCTGACATGGGTACCGGCCGGGCCGGAGTGAGTTGGTAAACGCCAGTGTTCACCGAATTGGCACCAGGATACCGCCGGACTCAGGGATTGTCAAGAGTTCAGTAAACAGCTAGGTTTACTCAACTGGCGACCCGGAAATACACCCAGACCCGCCGCGCCGAGCAGCAGGAGGAGACCCGCCGGCGCATCGTCGAGGCGGTCTACGCCC
>JAICJD010000100.1 GCA_025928645.1 Gemmatimonadales bacterium | reverse complement strand
GCCCTGCTCGCCGCAAACGCCGGCTCCCCGCCCTTACCCCAGCCGCGCCCGAATTCTCCCTCCCACCCCGAGCCCCAGTCGCCGCGCCGCCGAGCCGTCGCGCACCGCGATCTCGACGGCTCCGCCCGAGCCGACGTAGGCCAGAAGCCCGCCGGTCGGCACGTCGCCGAACGTGCGGCGCAGCGGTCCGATCTCGAGCCCCTCGACCTCGAGCACCGCGTAGGGCGGCACGAGTTCCGTCGTCAGGTTGGTCACCAGCGTGCCGAAGCGATCGACGTAGAGGATCTCCCCCACGACCGACTTGCCCTCGTAGCGCGGCTCGGTGTAGCTGAGACGAACCGGCATGGTGGCGAGCCGCTCGCCCAGCGACTGGAGCGGCTCCCCCCGGGCGAGCGCGGCCGCCGCGGGCGCGAACACGTCGCGCCCGTGAAAGGTGGGCGCCGCGCCGGCGGGCACCGGCAGGGTGACCGCCTCCACTTCAGCGTCGTGAAACACCTGCGTGAACAGGCCGTTGTCGGGCCCGACGAACCAGTGCCCATGCGCCGTGAAGGCGAGCGCGGCGCGCTCGGTACCCACGCCGGGATCGACCACCGCCAGGTGGAGCGTGCCGCCCGGGAAGCGCGGCCAGGCGCGGCCGAGCAGGTAGGCGCCGGAGCGCACGTCGCCGGGCGGCACGGCGTGCGTCACGTCGACCAGCGTAGCCCCGGGACACCCCGCCAGCAGGATGCCCTTCATCTCCGCCACGTACGAGTCCGTGGTGCCGAAATCGGTGAGCAGGGTGACGATCGGCATGCCCTAAGCTAACGGCTCACGCGCGGGCGCTCTCCCACGCTCCCCAGTGCCACAGGATCGTCATGGCCGCCGCGCGCGCCATGGCGGTGAGCGAGAGCATCCACCAGATGCCGGCCAGGCCGAACGCACCGGCCACGATCTCGGCCAGCGGCACCCGCAGCGCGCTGAGGGCGACCACCGCGACCATGGTATAGAGCGTGTACCCAGCGCCCGTGAGCCCACCCTCCAGCACGTTCTCGAACGCCATCACGAACTGCGCGATCCCGACCGCGCGGAGGTAGAGCGACGCGTCCCGGATCACGGCGGGATCGGCGGTGAACACCGAAGCCAGCGCGCCCGGCACGAGCAGGAAGACGAGGCCGAGCACGCTCGCGGGCACCGCGGCGATCCGCGCGGTGAGCCAGCCCGCCTGCCGCGCGCGCGCCGCTTGTCCGGCCCCGAGGTTCTGGCCGACCAGGGTCTCGGCCGCGAGGCCGAATCCGATGCAGACCATGTACGTCACGCCCTCGATCTTGTGCCCCACGCCGAGCGCCGCGATGGCCGGCGTGCCGAACCGGCCCACGATCCGCACGAGCAGCATGTAGATGGCGCTGAAGAGCACTCCGGTGAGCATGGTCGGCAGCCCGATGCGGGCGATCGTCCTGGCGACCTCGAGGCTCAGGTCGAGGCGGATGCGCCGCCGCCGCACGAGCAGGCCGAGGCCCACCACGAAGCCGAGCCCTCGAGTGAGCACCGTGGCGAGAGCCGCGCCGTACACCCCGAGCGCCGGCACCGGTCCCCACCCGAGGATCATCAGCGGATCGAGCGCGAGGTTGAACAGCACCGACGCGCCGAGCAGGACGAACGGCGTCCGGGTGTCGCCCGCGCTCCGGAACGACGCCGTCACGACGAAGTAGCCGTAGACCAGCACCGCTCCGATGAGCTGGACCACGAGAAACTCGCGCGCGAGCTGCGCGACCCGACCCGTCGCGCCCATGAGGCGGAACACCGCGGGCAGGCCGGCCAGCCCACCCACCGCCACGAGAATGCCCAGCAGCATGGCCATGACGAGCGCCGTGCCGGTGGCTCGCGCCGCGCGCATCGGATCGCCCTCGCCGTGCCGGCGGGCCGCTACGGCGGTGAGGCCGACGCCGACCAGCTCGCCGACCGAGACCATCACCCAGACGGAATAGCTCGCGAGCGAGACCGCGGCGAGCGCATCGGAGCCGAGCGTGCGGCCGACCCAGAACGTGTCGGTCACGTTGAACAGCACCTGGAACAGCGTGGTGCCGACGGCGGGGAGGGCGAGGCGGAGGATCGCGGGCCGCAGCGGGCCGTCGATGATTCCCGTGTCGGTCGGCGGAGGCGCGAGCGGCGGGCCGGCGTCCGGCTGCTCCGCGTAGAGCGCCGGGGGCGGGACTGCGCGCACGACTCCGTCGCGGCGGCGGAGTCGCGGAATCAGTGGCCTAGTTCCGAAGGATGGGAAGCGCCGCGCTCCGGCCCGCGGTGAGCCGGCGAAGCTCCGCCGCCACCTCGCGCAGGCTCGCGGCCGCGGGACTCTCGGGGCTCGCCACCAGGACGGGCCGGCCGGCATCGGCCTGCTCCGCCAGCCGCGCCTGCAGCGGAACGCTGCCGAGGAGCGGCACGCCGATCTCTTCGGCGAGGCGCTGGCCGCCCCCCGAGGAGAACAGCTCGAACCGGCGGCCGGTCTCCGGATCGACGAAGGCGCTCATGTTCTCGACCACGCCGACGACGGGCACGCCCACGCGCTCGAACATCCGGGCGCCGCGCAACGCGTCGCCCACGGCGACTTCCTGCGGTGTCGTGACGATGACGGCGCCCGCGACCTGGGTGGCCTGCACGAGCGAGAGCTGTGCGTCGCCCGTGCCGGGCGGGAGGTCCACGATGAAGTAGTCGAGATCGCCCCAGTCGACGTCGCGGAGGAACTGGGTGACGATCTTCATGATGATCGGCCCGCGCCAGATGGCCGGCGCGTCGCGCTCGACCAGGAAGCCGAGCGACATGAGCTTGACGCCGTGCGCGACGAGCGGCTGGATCCGACCGCCCACGACCGGCGGCTTCTCGAACACGCCGAACATCCGCGGCACGTTGGGCCCATAGATGTCCGCGTCCATCAGGCCGACCCGCGCGCCGTCCTGGGCGAGCGCCACGGCGACGTTGACCGAGACGGTGGACTTGCCGACCCCGCCCTTGCCGGAGGAGATCGCGAGGATGCGGCCGAGGTTGGGCTGCCCGGCGGGCACATTCGCCGCCTGCGGCGGCGGGGCGGCGGCCGACGGGTTGGTGACCGAGATCTTGATCGCGTCCCGCTGGACGCCGTCCACCGCCTGGACGGCGGCGCGCGCCTGGCGCACCAGCGTGGCCGGATCGTCGGCCGCGAGCAGGAAGGTGAAGCTCACGCCGCCCTGCTCGGTGACGGCGAGGTCGCGGATCATGCCGGCGGAGAGGAGATCGTTGTCCAGGCGGGGATTGCGAATGCCGGCGAGCGCCGCGACGACGCGACCTTCGAGCGTGTCGGCCACTACACCGCCTCCACGTGCTTGACCTCCGGCACGGCCTCCCGGAGCCGAAGCTCGATGCCCTGCTTGAGCGTCACCGTGGAGGCCGCGCAGCCGTGGCAGCTGCCGCCCAGGCGCACCAGCAGCGTCCCCTCCTGCTCGTCGAAGTCCACCACCTCCACCTGGCCGCGATGCGAGGCGATGTAGGGACGCAGCGTGTCCAGCGTCTTCTCGATCCGATCGATGGTGTCCATGGTCTCCAGGCGACAATTCCTACCGTTATGATCGGAAATATAGGCACGCCCTCGAGACGGTCAACGGCTCACGGCGCGCTTCCGGCCGTCCGCCGCAAGATAGGCCCGCGCGGCGGCGAGCACCGTCGCCTGAACTTCGGCGAGCGAGCCGGGCAGCGCGAGCCCGGCCGCCTTTGTGTGGCCGCCGCCGCCGAACCGGTTGGAGAACGCGGCCACGTCCACGTCGCCGACCGAGCGCAGCGAGACCTTCACCCGCCCCTGGCTCACCTCCCGGAACAGGAGCGCCATCCGCACACCCTCGATCGAGCGGGGAAACTCGACCACGCCCTCGAGGTCGTCGGAGCTGACGCCAAGCCGCTCGATGGCGCCGGGCGGGACCGTCACCCAGGCGAGCCCGTACTCGGGCTCGACCACGAGCGTCTGGAGCGCCTCGGCGAACAGGCGCGGCCGCCCCTCGGGCGCGCGGGCATACACCTCGAGGTAGATCTGCTCGGGGTCCACGCCGGCCTCGAGCAGCTCGGCGGCGATGCGCAGCGTGCGCGGGCGGGTATTGCTGAACCGGAAGCCGCCGGTGTCGGTCAGGATGGCGACGTAGAGCCCGCGGGCCGCCTCCTCGGTCATGGTCCAGCCGTTCGCCACGGCCAGCTCGAAGACCAGCTCGCCGGTGGCGGCGGCGCCGGGATCGAGATAGCGGGGGCCGTCGGGCAGCGCCCCTTCGCTCACGTGGTGGTCGACGCAGGACACCGGCACGCCGCGGTCACGCACCGTATCGGCGAGCATCCCGAGCCGGCCCAGGTCCGAGATGTCGAGCACGATGATGGCGTCCGCGCGGCGAAGCTCGCGGATCGCCTCCGGGGTGCGATCCCCGCCGGGAAGGTCCTCGAACAGAAACGCGAACCGGGGCGGAGTCGGTGTGGGGTTGGTGATCACCGCGTCGATGCCGCGGTCACGCAGCAGGTGCGCGAGCCCCGCCTCGCTCCCGAGGCCGTCGCCGTCGGGATTCACGTGCGTGGTGAGGCACACCCGCTGTCCCGGCGCGAGTGCCGAGGCGAACGAGCGCGCGGAGGCCAGCCGGTCGGGGGCGAGGGTGAACGGCATGGCCGAAGTTTAACAAGGCGGAGCGCTAGCGACTCACCTTCGAGTGGTACCGCCCGTACGAGAAGTAGATCACCAGCCCGATGGCCATCCAGATCACCAGCCGCGCCCAGGTGTCCTTGGGAAGCCCGGACATGAGGTAGAGGCAGGCCGCGATCCCGGCGATCGGCACCAGCGGGACGAGCGGCGTCCGGAAAGGCCTCGGCCGGCCAGGATCCGTGTAGCGGAGCGCGAGCACGCCGGCGCAGACGATCGCGAACGCGAGCAGCGTTCCGATCGAGACCAGCTCGCCGAGCAGGCCGATGGGCAGCAGACCCGCGAAGATCATGGCGGCGACGCCGGTCAGCGCGCTCGCCAGGTACGGGGTCCGGAACCTCGGATGTACCCGGGCGAACATCGGGGGCAGCAGCCCGTCCTTGGCCATCGCGTAGAACACGCGCGGCTGGCCCAGGAGCATGACGAGGATGACGGAGCTCAGTCCCGCGATCGCCCCGATCTTGACGATCGGCCGGAGCCACGCGAGCCCGGGGCCGGCGGCGTTGATGCCGACCGCGATCGGGTCGGGCACGTTGAGCTCGGTGTACTTCACGATGCCGGTCAGCACGAGCGCCACCGCGATGTAGAGCACCGTGCAGATGGCGAGCGAGCCCAGGATGCCGATCGGCATGTCGCGCTGCGGATTCCGGGTCTCCTGCGCCGTCGTGCTCACGGCGTCGAACCCGATGTAGGCGAAGAAGATCACCCCCGCGCCCCGCAGAATGCCGTCCCAGCCGTACTTGCCCGGCCCGGCAGCCGGCGGGATGAACGGCTCCCAGTTCTCGCGGTTGATGTACGCCAGCCCGAAGCCGATGAACAGGAACACCACCGTGAGCTTGATGATGACGATCAGGTTGTTGAACTTCGCCGACTCCGAGATGCCGACGATCAGGAGGATCGTGACCAGCGCGACGATGATCATCGCCGGCACGTTGAGCACGGCCCCGGTGCTCGACCAGCCCTCGGTGAACAGCCGCCACACGTTGAACCCCGCGCCGGGCGGGGCGGTGTGGGTGTACGGGGCCGAGGTGTACTGCGGGGGGATGTTGATCCCGACGTCCTTGAGGAACGAGACGACGTACCCCGACCAGCCCACCGCGACGGTCGAGGCCGCGAACAGATACTCGAGGATGAGGTCCCAGCCGATGATCCAGGCGACCAGCTCCCCCAGCGTCGCGTACCCATAGGTGTAGGCCGAGCCGGCGACTGGGATCATCGCCGAGAACTCGGCGTAGCACAGGCCGGCGAGGGCGCAGGCGGTGCCGGCCAGGATGAACGAGTACACGATCGCCGGGCCGGCGTACGCCGCGGCGGCCTGGCCGGTGAGGACGAAGATGCCCGCCCCGATGATCGCCCCGATGCCGAGGGCCACCAGGTTGACCGGACCCAGCGCGCGCTTGAGGCTCTGGTCGGCCCCGAGCTCCGCCTGCAGCGCGGAGATGTCCTTCCGGGCCAGGAGGTTCACACGCCGCTCCGTTCCGGCTCGAGCACGGCCGCCTCGCGCTCCCGCTGCAGGACGCTGTGCTTCCGCCCGTAGCTGAAGTAGACCACGAACCCGATCAGGAGCCAGACGAAGAGCCGGAGCCAGGTGTCGGCCGGCAGCGTGGCCATGAGGCCGAAGCACGCGAGAATGCCGAGGATCGGCACCAGCGGCACCAGCGGCGTCCGGAAGGGGCGCTCGAGGTCAGGCCGGGTGCGCCGCAGGATCCACACGCCGGCGCACACCAGCACGAAGGCCAGCAGGGTGCCGATGTTGACCAGCTCGCCCAGGATCTGGATCGGGAACGTGCCGGTGATGACGGCGACGATGAGCCCGACGTAGATCGTGCTGAGATACGGCGTCCGAAACCGCGGGTGCACCTTCCCGGCCCACGGGCCGATGAGCCCGTCGCGCGACATCGAGTAGAACACCCGGCTCTGCCCCAGGAGCATCACCAGCACCACCGAGCCGAGCCCGAGCACCGCGCCGATCGTGATGAGCGGCCGGAGCCAGTTGAGCGGCTGGATCTGCTCGACCGCGAACGCCACCGGGTGGGGCACGTTAAGCCGGTCGTAGCGCACCAGCCCCGTCAGCGTCATCGAGACCAGGATGTAGAGCACGGTGCAGATGGCGAGCGAGCCCAGGATGCCGATCGGCATGTCCCGCTGCGGGTTCCGCGCCTCCTGCGCCGCCGTGCTCACCGCGTCGAACCCGATGTACGCGAAGAAGATGAGCCCGGCCCCGCGGAACACGCCGCTCCACCCGAACTCGCCGAACGTGCCGGTGTTGGGCGGAATGAAGGGGTGCCAGTTGTCGGGGTTGATGTAGCGGTACCCGAAAATGATGAACACTAGGACCACCGCGATCTTGAGGATCACGATCAGGTTGTTGACCTTGGCCGACTCCTCGATGCCGACCACGAGGATGTAGGTGGCGAGGAGCACGATCGCCATGGCCGGCAGGTTGAACAGCGAGCCGGTCGGGTTCCACCCCACGTGGGCGCAGGCCACGACGGCGTTGGTCACGTCGGCGGCGCTGCAGTAGCGGAGCGGCGCCGAGGTGAGCGCCGCGGGCAGGTGGATGCCGAACACGTCGAGCAGGCTCACGAAGTAGCCGGACCAGCCCACCCCGACGGTGGCGGCGCCCATCGCGTACTCGAGCACCAGGTCCCACCCGATGATCCAGGCGATGAACTCGCCCATCGTGGCGTAGCTGTAGGTGTACGCGCTGCCGGCGACGGGCACGGCGCTCGCCATCTCGGCGTAGCAGAGTCCCGCGAGCCCGCAGGCGATCGCCGCGGCGACGAACGAGAGCGGCACCGCCGGCCCCGCGTGGAGGGCGGCGGCCAGCCCGGTGAGCACGAAGATGCCCGCGCCGATGATCGCCCCGATGCCGAGCATGGTCAGGTTCATCGCGCTGAGGGTGCGCTTGAGCGACCGCTCGCCGGTCGCCTCCGCCTCGGCGCGCAGCGCCGAGACGGACTTCGTCGCCCACAGGTTCATGGCTTGATCCTCGAAGGAGGGAGAATCGCGCTACGCGCTGTAGTTCGGCGCCTCGCGCGTGATCGTCACGTCGTGCGGGTGCGACTCCCGCAGACCGGCGGACGTGATCTGCACCATCTCGACGTCACACTGCAGCTGCGGCACCGAGGAAACGCCGCAGTAGCCCATCCCGCT
The DNA here is from genome assembly GCA_025928645.1 of Gemmatimonadales bacterium. Taxonomy (GTDB): domain Bacteria; phylum Gemmatimonadota; class Gemmatimonadetes; order Gemmatimonadales; family GWC2-71-9; genus CAVVWJ01. The sequence goes on along the minus strand of JAICJD010000100.1, from coordinate 5,903 downwards.
CCGCAGCCCGCCGACCATCTGATAGAGCACGTCGGCGACCGGCCCCTTGTAGGGAACCCTGCCCTCGATGCCCTCCGGCACGAGCTTGGAGGGCGCCATCTCCCCCTCCTGAAAGTACCGGTCGGCCGAGCCGTCCTGCATGGCCGACAGGCTCCCCATCCCCCGAATCATCTTGTAGCGCCGGCCCTCGGCCAGCACCGATTCGCCGGGGCTCTCCTCGGTGCCGGCCAGCATCGAGCCCATCATCACGGAGGACGCTCCGGCGGCCAGGGCTTTCACCACGTCGCCCGAGTACTTGATGCCGCCGTCGGCGATGAGGGGGACGTCTTCGGCCCCCCGGAGCGCGTCGATGATGGCCGTGACCTGCGGCACGCCGACGCCGGTGACGACCCGGGTGGTGCAGATGCTGCCGGGCCCGATCCCGACCTTCACCGCGTCCACCCCGCGCCGCACCATCTCGCGCGCGCCCGCCTCGGTGGCGACGTTGCCGGCGATGAGCTGCGTGTCCGGGAAGGCATCCCGGAGCTGGCTCACCGTGCGGAGCACCCCTTCGCTGTGCCCGTGCGCCGAGTCGATGACCAGGACGTCCACGCCGGCGTCGACCAGCCGGCGCGCGCGCTCGCTGGCATCCTGCGCGCCCCCTACCGCGGCCGCCACCCGCAGGCGCCCGTGCTGGTCCTTGTTGGCGTTGGGGTGCTCGCGGCGCTTGAAGATGTCCTTGACCGTGATGAGCCCCTTGAGGACCCCCTGCGAATCCACCACCGGCAGCTTCTCGATGCGGTGCTTGGCCAGGATGCGCTCGGCGTCGTCGAGACTGGTGCCGACGGGTGCGGTGACCAGGTTCTCCTTGGTCATGGCCTCACGGATGGGCTGGTCGAGGTTCCGCTCGAACTGGAGGTCGCGGTTGGTGATGATCCCGATGAGGCGGCCCTGCCCGTCCACGATGGGCACGCCCGAGATCTTGAACCGCCGCATGAGCTGGTACGCCTCGCGGAGCGGCCGGTCGGGGCCGAGCGTGATGGGGTTGAGGATCATCCCGCTCTCGCTCCGCTTCACCCGGTCCACCTCGGCCGCCTGCCGCTCGACCGTCATGTTCTTGTGGAGCACCCCGATGCCGCCCGCCCGGGCCATGGCGATCGCCATGTCGGCCTCGGTGACCGTGTCCATGGCGGCGGAAATCAGCGGGATGTTGAGCGGGATAGTGCGGGTGAGACGGCTTGCGGTCGAGACATCGCGCGGGTGAACGGCCGAATAGCGCGGCACGAGGAGAATGTCGTCGAAGGTGAGGCCGGGCTTTGGACGGATGACGCTCATGCGCTCGGGACTGAATCGGCGGACGGTGGGCGCTGCCCCCGCTGACACCCGTGCCCTGGATGCACAACGGCCCACCGACGCCTCGATGGGGCGAGCGGCAGGCCGGGAGCAGGCGGTTCCATCTCCAAGTGTAGAAAGCCGCTGCGTGGAAATCAAGCAGCCGCGAGGCGGGCGATCACTCCGCCGGGGCCGCCCGCCGGGACGAGGCGGCGCGCCACAGCAGGTAGGCCGGGATCCCGCTCGCCACGATCAGGAGCCCGGGCCACGTGTAGAGCGGCTTCTCGAACAGGAGGATGACCATCAGGGCCGCATTGGCCACGAGGTAGAGCGCCGGCAGGATCGGGTACCCGAACGCCTTGACCGGCCGCGGCAGATCCGGCCGCAGGCGGCGCAGCCGGAACAGGGCCAGCGTTGTCAGGAAGTAGAAGACGATCGCCGCGAAGATCACGTAATCGAGCAGTTGTCCATAGGTCCCGCTGATGCAGAGCACGCCGGCCCACACCGCCTGCGCCACCAAGCCGAACACGGGCGTCCGGTAGGTGGGGTGCAGCCGCCCCGCACGCTCGAAGAACAGGTTGTCGCGCGCCATCGCGTAGTACACCCGCGGCCCCGACAGGATGAGCCCGTTGTTGCAGCCGAAGGTCGAGAGCAGAATGGCCACCGCCATGACCACGGCGGCCCCGGCGCCGAGCGCCACCTCGACGGCCGCCGTGCCCACGCGGTCCTGCACGGCGTACTGGAGCCCGCGCGACAGCACGTCGTGGCCGTTCGGGTCGCCGCTGAAGGGGAGGATGTTGAGGTACGCCACGTTGGCCAGGATGTAGAGCAGGCTCACCGTCCCGGTGCCCAGCGCGAGCGCGCGCGGCAGGTTCCGGGTCGGGTTCTGCACCTCGGCCGCGGCGAAGGTGACGTTGTTCCACGCGTCGCTCGAGAACAGCGACCCGACCATCGCCGCCCCGAGCACCGGGATCATGGCCAACGACCAGTCGCCGGTGCCCCAGAAATCGGCGAAGTTCGCGGCGGCGACGTGCGGCTGGCGGAACAGGGTGAGCCCGAACAGCACCAGCGCCGCGAGCGCGCCGACCTTGGCGACCGTGAACACGGTCTGGATCGCCGCGCCGAGCGTCACGCCGCGGATGTTGGTGGCCGTGAGGAGCGCGATCATCGCGATGGCCACGAGTCGCTGGGGCGAGAGGCCGAGCTCGATCGCCTCGGCGGCGCCGGGCAGCCGGATGTGGCCCAGCGGCAGGAACACGTCGGGCGACACGCCCGGCAGCACGATGCTCAGGAACTTGGCGAAGGCCACGCCGACCGCGGCGATGGTGCCGGTCTGGATCACGGCGAAGAGCGTCCAGCCGTAGAGAAAGCCCGCCAGCGGCGCCAGTCCCTCGCGGAGAAAGACGTACTGCCCGCCGGCCTTCGGCATCATGGCGGCGAGCTCGGCATAGCACAGCGCGCCGGTCACCGTCATCGCCCCCGTCACCACCCACACGAGCAGGAGCGCGCCCGGCCCCCACGCGCTCACCTGCCGCCCGATGTCGGCCGACACGATGAAGATGCCGGAGCCGATCATCGAGCCCACCACGAGCGAGATCGCCGCGAGCGGACCGATGCCTCGGATAAACTCGGCGGGGGCGGAGGTGCGGGAAGTGGGCTCGGTGATGGTCGCCATGGAAGCGCTCGTGGATTTGGGTCCGGGTCACCCGGACCCCGAGGGCTGAGGGTCCGCAGGGGCGCGTTGGAACGCGCCGGGGAGGAGACCGCGCTCAGTTTGCGCGGGCTCCGTACCAGAGCGGTCCGCAGCGCCCCGGAGGAGCCTCAGCCCTCGGGGGTCAGGGTGACCCGGGGGGAGATTCCCGCTCGGACCGAACCTGCGTGATCACCGGCTCGGCCGACGGCTTCGAGGCCGCCTTCACGGCCTCGTCGACCACCGCCTGCCCGGCCGCGGCCAACCCCTTCATGATCTTGGCGGCGCTGTCCACCACGCCCATCGTGCCGCTGATCGCCTGGATGGGCAGCTTGCCCGCGCGCATGGTGTCCTCGACCGTCTCGGTGATCTTGGCGAGGATGCCGCCGGGCCGGCTCCGTTCGGCGTACTTGCTGTCGAGAAACTCGATGTAGTCCAGGATCTCATAGCCGCGCTCGTCGCTCAAGGCATCGAGCAGGCGGCCGATGCGCTGCTTCAGGAGATCGTTCATCGCGGGGCTACCTCCCGTCCATGCCCGCCACCACCGACGCGAGCTCGACCACCGGCGTGGGAAGAAACTTGGTCCGCGCCGCCCGGACCGTGACCCGGAGCACGAGCTCCTGCAGGGCGGGCAGCGCCTGAAAGTCGGCGAGCCGCGAGGCCGGGACCGTCACGTAGACGAACCCCGGCTCGGGGAGTGGGCCGCGGGTGAGCAGGTACGGCTGGCCCGGCGGCATCTCGGGGCGAAGCTCGTCGGCCTCGCGCACGGCGATGAGCTGCAGCCGCCACTCGAGCGTCTGGCCCAGGTAGCGGTTCGGGTCGGCGCGCACCTCGTCGGCGGTCACGCCCATCAGGACGCCGCCTTCCGCCGGCGCTACGGCGTCGGCCGGAATCCAGCCTTCGACCTGCACCTTCACCTGGTCGCCGGCGCGGGCCAGGAGCCGGGCGGGGATGCCGCCCTGGAGCACGCCGAGCGTGCCGCCCTCGGCGGCCGCGGCGAGCGGTGTCTCGCGCGAGGTCTGGATCGACTCGGCGCCCGCCGGAGTCTCGGGCGGCGCGGCTGCCGAGGCGGGGGCAGCCCCGCGCGCCTTGCCGCCGGATCGCCGTGGCGCGGGCTGCTGCGCCGAATCGGTGCCCTGCCGGGCGGACGCGGCAGGCTGCTGGGCCTTCGGCGGCTGAGCGCGGGGCGCGTCGGAGGCGACGACCGCGGCGCGCGGCAGCCAGCCGCTCCGCCGTACGTGGGTCCAGCGGCCCCGGGTGCCGAGCCGCTTGAGCAGCGTGCCCTCGCGCACCCGGCCCACCACGGGGCCGTTCGGGCTCTCGCGCAGGTTCTCGCCGTCCCCTGGGGTCACTACCAGATCGAAGCCGTCGCGGCGGGTCCGATCGGTGGACGCGGTGAAGATCCAGCCCTCCACCACGGCCTCATGCCAGTCGCCCCGATGCCGTCCGGTCTCGACCGAGGCACCCGCGGGAAGCGAGACGAGCGGCACCCCATCGGGGTCGCGGTACAGGTCGGCGGGCTGCACGAGCGCCGTCTCCTCCTGGGCCGCGGCCGGCCCCGCGAGAGCGAGACAGAGAACGAGCGCGCAGGCTGGTAGGCGGAGCAGGCCGGGACTAGATTGCGGCGCGTAACTCACAGTCCGGCATTGTAGAACACGCGGAGACCCATGTCAAACGGCAGCCCTCCAGCCCCCGCTTCGAACCGGGTCGTCCTGATCGTGCTGGATGGGTGGGGGTACCGCCGGGAGCGTGAGGGCAACGCGATCGAGTTGGCCGCCACGCCGGTCTGGCACCGCCTGTGGGAGAGCTATCCGCGGACCCTGCTGGACGCGAGTGGGCTCGCGGTGGGGCTGCCCAGGGGCCAGATGGGGAACAGCGAAGTCGGGCACCTCAACCTCGGCGCCGGCCGGGTCGTCCCGCAGGACCTCGTGCGCATCTCCCAGAGCATTCAGAGCGGCGAGTTCTACCAGATTCCTCCGCTAATGGAGCTCTGCGCCCATCTCCGCGAGACCGGCGGCACGCTCCACCTGGTGGGCCTGCTCGGGCCCGGAGGCGTCCACGCGCTGGACCGCCACCTGCTCGCCTGCGTCGAGCTCGGCGTGCGGCACCGGGTTCCGGCCATCGCCATCCACGGGTTTCTCGACGGCCGCGACTCGGCGCCGACCCTCGGCGCCGAGGTGGTGCGCACGCTGCTCCTGGACATGAGGCGGATCGCCGGGCAGCGGGTGGACATCGCCTCGCTCACGGGGCGCTACTTCGGGATGGACCGCGACCGCCGGTGGGACCGGAGTCGCCTGGCGTACGACGCCATGGTGCACGGCGTCGGGACGGCGGTGGAACACCCGGTGCTCGCGGTGCAGGCCGCCTACCAGCGCGGCGAGACCGACGAGTTCATCCGGCCGCTGGTGCACCACCGAAACGGCGTCCCGGTGGCGCTCATGCGGGACGGTGACGGCGTCCTCTTCTTCAACTATCGCAGCGACCGGATGAGGCAGATCGTCGCCGCCCTCGCGCTCGACGACTTCGACGGGTTCGACCGGGGCCAGCGGCCCGATCTCGCCTGTGTCACCATGACCCAGTACGACGGGACCTTTCCCCTGCCCCAGGCGTTCCCGCCGTTCAGCCTCGCCCGCATCCTCGCCGAAGTGCTGGCCGATCAGGGCCGCACCCAGTTCCGGACGGCGGAGACCGAGAAGTACCCGCACGTCACCTACTTCTTCAACGGCGGCTACGAGCCCCCGTATCCGGGCGAGGAGCGCTGCCTCATCCCGTCGCAGCGGGTGGCGACGTACGATCTCGCGCCCGAGATGAGCGCGCCGGGCATCACCGACGCGCTCTGCCGCACGATCGACCGGGGCGAGCACGACTTCATCCTGTGCAACTTCGCCAACGCCGACATGGT
>JAICJD010000073.1 GCA_025928645.1 Gemmatimonadales bacterium | reverse complement strand
CGTGTTCGTGACCGCCTACGACGCGCACGCGATTCGCGCCTTCGAGCTGCACGCGGCCGACTACCTGCTCAAGCCATTCGACGACGCCCGCTTCAGCGAGGCCTTGCGGCACGTGCGCCGCCAGATCGGCCGCTCGCGCGATAGCGAGCTGGCACGGCGCCTCGTCGCGCTGCTCGGCGAAGTGCGGAGCGAGAGCCCGGCGCATCCGCCGGGGCCCCGGTCCCATGCGACGAGAATCCTGGTTCCGCAGGGCGATCGGCTGGAATTCCTGCCGCTCGAGTCGGTGGATTGGATCGAGGCCGCGGGCAACTACGTGCGGCTGCACGCGGGTCCGCGGGAGGAGCAGGTGCGGATCACGCTGACGGGACTGGTCGAGCAGCTCGACCCGGCCACGTTCGTACGAATCCACCGGTCGACCGTGGTCAACGTGCGCCGCATCCGCTCCGTGCATCCGTGGTTCGGCGGAGACTACACGGCAACCCTGAGCGACGGCCGGGAGCTCAGGGTGAGCCGCTACTACCGGGACGCCCTGCTCAAGACGGTAAGCTGACGGGCCCAGCGCGAGGAGCGATCGATGCCATCATGCCGTGACGCCGTTGGCCGCCGGACTCTGACCATCCTCATTGTGGGTCTCGCGGGCGCGGGCACCCTCACCGCGCAAGGGCCGGCTCAGCGGCCGACCTGCGATGCCGCGGAGTACCGTCAGCTCGATTTCTGGGTCGGGGACTGGGACGTCACCACCCACGGCCAGCCGGCGGGGAAGAACCTGGTCACTCGGGAGGAAGACGGCTGTCTGGTCCACGAGCACTGGACCGGGGCAGGCGGCGATACCGGCCAGAGCTTCAATTTCTACGACCGCGGCGACCGCAAATGGCACCAGGTCTGGGTGTCGAACAGCGGCAAGGTGCTCGATCTGGCCGGCACTTACGCCGATGGAACGTTGACCTATCGCGGCCGGAACCGCCGACCGGACGGCCGGATGCTCGAGCACCGGCTCAGCTTCCACGCCAATCCCGACGGGACGGTCCGCCAGCTGTGGCAAACCTCCGCGGACGGGGGCGCCACCTGGAAGGAGAGCTTCGACGGTCTGTACCGCAAGCGCGGAGGGTAAGGACCGACGGCCTCAAGGGCAGTTTTGTCCTGCCCGGTCGGGTCGATATCTTCCGGCATCATTTCCTTCCGTCACAGCATGCCTTGCATCCCGCCGCTGCCGGCGCTCTTCGCCGGCCTCTGCCTTCTCGTTTCCACGAGCCGTGCCCACGCGCAGGGGGCGGATCCCGCCCAGACCGTGCGTCGCGGCGAGCACGCCGTGCAGGAGGACAGCGCGGCCGTCGTAACTACCGGCTGGCGAGCTGCCTTGGTCCGCGACAGTGCCGACCTCGAGGCCGGACTGGGGCTCGCGACGGTAGCGCGGCAGACCTACGAGTTCGAAGCCGCGGAGCGTCTGCTGAACCAGGTCCTCGCCTCCGACAGCGCGGGGCGCTGGGGACTCTACGCCCGGCTGGGCCTCTACCGGGTGGCCAATGCCACCGGCGACGCCCGGAGGGCCGACTCCCTCCTGCGCGGGGCGGTCGCCGAGGCGCGGCGGCTGCACGATCGTGCCGCCGAGGTGGACGCGCTGATCGGCTTCACCAATACGCGGAGCTCCGATCCGGAGGCGCTCGAAGCCACCATGGATTCCATCGGCGGCCTGTTGCCGCCGGGTGACGGGGTGGACCGGGCGGAATACCTCTGCCGGTCGGGCCTGTACCGCGGCGTCCGTGGCGAGGCCGATGCGTCCGACTACGTCCTGCGCGGCGCGGGCATGGCCGAGCGGGTGGGCGAGCGGCAGCTCGTCGGCCACTGCCTCGAGGCGGAGGGTCTGCTCGAGAGCCTGCGCAACCACAACGATTCCGCGCTCGCCACGCTGGACCGCGCCCTCGCGCTGCTCCGCGCGACCCACGAGCACGCGGGCATCGCCCGGGTCGAGTCGCGGCGGAGCGACATCCTTCAGGGAGTCGGGCGGCTGGGCGAGGCGTCGGTGGCGCTGGGACAGGTGCTGAGCCACGCGACGGTCTCGCGCAATCGCCAGCGGCTCGCGAATGCCTACGGCGGCCTCGGCATGCTCGCGCTCCGCGTGGGCGACCTCACCACGGCCGCCGAGCAGTTTCACCGTGCCGCCGCGCTGAACGACTCGCTCGGCCTCGGCGAGGCGAAGCTGATCGCGCGCGAGAACGAAGGCGAGGTGCGCGCAGCCTCGGGCGACCTGGACGGCGCCCGGGCCGCCTTCCAGCAAGCCGTGGACGAGGGCACCCGGGCCGACGACTTCGAGCGAGTGCTGCTCATGCGCCAGGCGCTCGCGCGCGTCGCGATCCGCCGCGGCGATTGGGGCGAGGCGGAGCGGCAGCTCGCCACGGCCGACTCGGCGGCGCACGTCCGCGGGTTCGAGGAGATGCGCGTGCCGCTGGCCTACGATCGCGGCCGGCTCGAGCTGGGCCGCGGGAACTCGCGGGAGGCGGCGCGCCTGTTCGCCGGGTTCCTTCGCCGCACCAACCCCGGCGATCAGCTCATCCGCTACACGGTGCGCGCTCGCCTGGCACAGGCGCGGGCGGCCGGCGGCGATCTCGACGGCGCGGAGCGCGAGCTGGCGCAGGCGAGCGACGTGCTCGAGCGCTGGCGCGCCTCGCTCGGCGCGGCCGATCTGCGCCGCTACGCCTTCGCCGCGACCGCACTCGGTGAGTACGATCCCCAGGGCCCCGCGTCGAGCGTCATCGCCGCGCTGGCCCGCGGAGGCCGCGTCGAGGCGGCATTCGCGCTGGCCGAGCGGCGGCGGGCGCGCACCCTGGCCGACCAGCTCTCGCAGGCCGACGCCCTGCGGGAGCACGCCGCGGCACCGACGGCGCACCGCGACCGGACCGCGGCGGCGGCGGCGATCGCCGCCGCGCTGCCCGACGACCGGACGGCCATCGTCGAGTACGTCGCGGGGAGCGAGGGCGCGCCGACCACGGCCTTTCTCGTCACCCGCCGCGGCGTCGAGGCGTACCTGTTGCCGACCGCCGACTCACTGGACGGCCCGATCGAACGCTTCGCCGCGCTGCTCGAGGGCGGGGATCAGGCGGATCAACTGGCGCGGAGCCTGGGGCGCACCGTGCTCGGCCCGATCGCGGCCTCGGCGCCGGGGATCGCGCGGCTCATCGCGGTGCCGGACGGCCCGCTCCACCGGCTCACCTTCGATGCGCTCGTGCTGCCCGACGGACGGCGGGCCGTGGAGCGCTGGGCGATCGGGCTCGCTCCCTCCGCCGCGGTCGCGACGGTGCTGCGCGCCCCGGCGTCGCCGGATACCGCGGGCCCGCGCCTCCTGGCCTTCGGAGACCCGGCCTTCGCGCACGAGCGGAGCGCCGCCTCGAGCCGCGAGGCCGAGCGCTACCGCGGAGCGTTCGACGCGGCGGGCGGGCTGCCGCGGCTCGCGGGGAGCGGGGACGAGGTTCGAGAGGTCGCCCGCTATGCGGCCGCCTCCGAGGTCAGGCTGCGATCGGACGCCAGCGAGGCGTGGCTCAAGCACGCGGAGGTCGGTCGGTTCCGCGTCATCCACCTCGCGACCCATGCGCTGGTCGACGAGAGCTCGCTCGCCAGGACATCGCTCGCGCTGGCGCCGGGCGGCGGCGAGGACGGTTTCGTCTCGCCCGCCGACCTGGCATCGCTCCGGCTCGATGCCGACCTGGTGGTGCTGTCCGCGTGCCGGACGGCTGGGGGAGTGGTGGTGGCCGGCGAAGGTGTGCAGGGACTGACCACGCCGCTGCTCGCAGCGGGGGCGCGGTCGGTGGTCGCAACGCAATGGCGGGTCGGCGACCGGAGCACGGTGCGCCTGGTGCGCGATCTTTACGACGCGCTGGCCCGGGGGATGCCCGTCGCCGATGCCCTTCGCGAGGCCAAGCTCGCGGCCATCCGGCGCGGCGCCGCGCCGGGCGAGTGGGCCGGCTTTACGGTAGTGGGGGATCCGACGGTGACGGTGCCGTTGCACCGGCCCCCGGCGCGCCGGTGGGCTTGGGGAGCAGGAGCGGCCATCGTGCTGCTCGCCGCTGCGGCAGCGCTGGCGCGCCGCCGCGCGCCAGGGTCATCGGCAGCGCCAAGCATCGGCGCCTAAGGGCGGGGGAAGCGGCCGAGCTCGGCGTGTTCGAGGGGTATCCCGTCTATCTCCCGGTCAGCCGCAACGACCGCATGTCGGACCGGAGCGCCCGGGCGTCGGAGGTCGTGGCGCGCACCCACCAGCGGTACTCGCCGGGCGGAAGCTGCTCCACGGCAGCGGGCGAGGCGCTGGTGTCCCGGGTGACCGCCGACGCGGCCACGCCGCCGCTGGTATCGAGCAGCTCGAGCTCATAGCGGCTGGCGCCCGCCACCGGGTGCCACGCGAAGACGATCCGCCCGCCGGCCGCCGCGCTGCTGCCGGGCTGGATCAGAGCGACGGCATCCTCGCTGCCACCGCGAGTCGTATCGGCGTCCTGCCGGAGGAGGCGGCTTCCGACCCCGACCGCCAGGAGCAGGGACGCGGCCAGCGCGGCCGGCACGAACCAGCGTCGGCTCGACTGGCGCTCGGCGGAGCCCAGCGCTCCCCCCGCCTGCTCGATGCTCCGGAGCAGGTCCAGCTCGCGGCGACAGTCGGCGCAGCTCATGACGTGATCCAGGGTCGCGAGCCGGCTCTCCTCGCTGCCCTCCCGGCGCGCCAGGGCGGCGATGGATTCGGGTGAGGGGTGCGCCGTCTCGCCGCCCCGGGGGCGCGCCGCCATGGCCGCCGTGTACAGCTCGCGCAGACGTTCGTCGCTCACCCTGCCTCCTCGGCGCGTTCCCATCCCACGCCCATGGCCTGCAGCCGATCCCGCAGGTCGGCGAGCCCCCGGTACAACAGGTTCCGGGTCTTGCCCTCGGTCCATCCCATCAGGCCAGCGATCTCCTCGCGGGGATGCCCGGCGAGGTACATCCTCACGACGGGGCGCCGACTCGCCGGGATGGTCTCGATCGCCTGAGCCACCTGGCGGACCACCTCCGAGCCCTCCAGGGCCCCATGCGGATCCGGGGCCGGCTCGGCGAGGGCGACGGCGCCGTCCTCGGCGTCGATCGACTGGTGGTGCTCGGCCCGGCGGGAGCGCCGGCGGCGAATGACATCGAGGGCGGCCGAGCTCGCGGTCCGGTATACGTAGGACGTGGAGACCTCGCCGATCTGCTCACTGGTCCGCTGGGCCCGCCAGAGCCGGATACGGACCTCCTGCATGACCTCGTCGAGATCGGCCTCGTCGAGGCGGTAGCGCCGCCCGACCTGCCGGACCATCGCTCCGAACCGGGTGACGACCGCCTCGACCGCGAGAGAAAGATTATGCTCGGCTTCGGGCAGGGTCATGCCGGAAAGTATCGACCGCCCGGCTCGGAGGCGCCAGCGGCGCGAAGGCTTCGACGAGACATGCGCGCGCCATGCGTCGGTGCAGTCGGCGGCGCCGGCCTCGACGCACCAGCGCGCGGCCTCGAGCGCCGCCTCGATCGAGCGGAATCCCGGCCCACCGGCGTACTCGATGTGGGGCCAGTCCCACGAGCGGTCGGGCGCGCCGATCAGGCGGAACGTGCCCGACTCGTTGACTAGGACGACGCGATCAGCTCGCTCAGTCCCGGGGCCATCTGCGCAGGGGCCCGGCCGCCGGAAGCCGTGGAGATGAGGAACGCCAGCGTGGCGGCACGGGTACGGCAGCGGAGCTGTGTCGAAAGCATCGTGGTCCTCGCCCGGAGTGTGTGTGCTGGGCGTAGGACGCGAGGCGGGCGCAACTATTCTCACCGGGTAGAAACGAGCGGGGGCACGCCGCTCTGGCGTGCCACCGCCACTCATCGCATTCCCGGCTGATCAGCGCTCGGCGAGCTTCTCACCCACCGTGAACTCCTGCACCATCCCGTGCTCGAAGTGCGCCTTGCCGTCCTTGTGGTCGGGCAGGAAGCAGATCAAGCCGTAGCGGCCGGGCGCCAGGTCCACATCGACGTACGCCGTACCACCAGCCGCCAGCGGGCTCACGCCGCCCAGCGGGAGGCCCGGAGGATCGCCCACGCCGTGCTCGATGAAGGCGATGACGTCATGCGGCGATTTCCCCGGGGCGAGCTGCACCAGCTCGAACTCGTGCCACTGGGTCCCCTCGTTCCGGACCTCGATCACATGGCGGCCGGCGGTCAGCGGGCGCGACAAGAAGAACGTGTAGTCGCGCAGGGTCATGACGGCATCGGCTTCGGGGGCCCGGGCCGCGCGGCTCGAGGGGACCACGGTGAGCGCCCGGGACATTCCCTTCATGATGTGCGGGATGCCGTCCTTGCCCGGGATGAGGCAGGCGACGATGTATTGTCCCGGCGTGAGCACCACGGTGGCGCTCGCCTCACCGCCCTCGGGCCGGGGGCGTTCGGGCCGCCGATGTGCCGGAGCCATTCCGGGAACCCCGCACGGCGCTCGAGCGCCTTCTGCACGTCGGCCATAGTGTGGCCACCCTCCAGCCGCGCGATCCATACGTGGTGGAACTCCTTGCCCTGATTCACCAGGCGCAGGGTGACCGCTCCCTCGGGCAGAGTGTCCGGCAGGTCGAGTGCGTAGTCGCGGGCGGTGACCGTCAGGGTCCGAGGCTCACCCTCGCGACGCTGAACGTACGCGCCGAGGACGAGCGGGAGCGCCGCGAGACCGAGCAGCGCGAGCGAGGTTGGCTTCATGGCGTCGTCTCCTGTAGTGGTTGGCGTCGATCGAGTTTCCCGTCTGACGAGACGACCCACCCTTCTTTCTCACCGCGCTCTCACCGCCGCTCCCTGCAGCCCTGGCGCCGTCCGCGAGGCGCTCCAAGATTGTGGCATGACCCCACTTCGGCTCGGCGTCCTCGGCTGCGGACGCGTGTTCGAACGCTTCCATCTCCCCGCGATCGACCGCACCTCGGACGTCGCCCTGGTGGCGGCGGCCGACCCCGAGCCGGCCCGGCTCGCCTGGGCGGCGCCGCGCTCGCCCCGGCCGCTCCTGGCCGAGTCGCTCGACCAGCTGCTCCGAACGCCGCTGGACGCCCTTCTCGTGCTGACGCCGCCGGCCACCCACGCGGACCTGGCGGAGCGCGCGCTGGGCGCCGGGCTTCACGTGCTGGTGGAGAAGCCGATGGGCCTCACGGCCGCCCACGGCCGCCGCATCGTGGACGCCGCGCGCTCCGCGGGGCGGCGGCTCCAGGTCGGATACGCGCGCCGCTTTCGGGCGCCCTACCGAGCCCTGTACGAGCACCTGCGGACACAAGGAGGCGCACCCAGCTCCGCTGAGTTCGAGCTGGCGTTCGCGACCCGGGAATGGGGGGCGCACAGCGCGTTCCTGGGAGACGAGTCCCGGGGCGGAGGGCCGATCGAGGATGTCCTGTCGCACCAGGCGGACCTGCTGGCCTGGCTTTTCGGGGCCGCACCCAAGGCTGTGCGGACGGAAGTCGACCGGAGCGGCGCGGTACGGGCGGAGCTCCGGTTCGACGGGCTCACCGCGCGATGCGTCAGCTCGCACGGCACCTACACTGAACGGCTGACGATCGTTCTGTCGGACGGCCGCGCGTTCGAGGCGACCGGCAGCCGCATCGGCACGAGCACCCCATCGCGGGACTCGTGGCGCCGCCGCCGCGGGATGGTGCTCGACCGGCTTGCCCTGGCGCGCGACAAGCTGCTCGGCCGACCCAGCGTGTCGCGCACGAGCTTCGAGCTCCAGCTTCGCGATTTCAGCGCGGCGGTTCGCGGCGAGCCGGCCGTCGGGGCCACAGCGGAGGACGGCCATCGGGTGCTCGGCGTGCTGGATGCCTGCCGGCGGAGCAGCCGGCAGGGCGGGGAGTGGATCGCGGCGGACTGATCAGACGAGTTGGGTGAGGACCTTCCCGGCGAGCGGCACGCGCGCCGTCCCGCCCACGCGCCGAACGGCCGTCGGGGCCAGGTCGAGGATGTCGGCGCCCGGCTCGAGCGTGCCGCCAGCGGCAATCCCGGGCCCCCGCGCAAGCAGCCAGCCGTGCGGCGCGTGGTTTCCGCTTCGGCCGTTGGGAATGCGGCCGGGCGTTGCCCGCTCGACCCGCCCATAGGCGGGCGAGACCACGGCCCGATGGGGCGCCCCCGACGTCGGGCTCCACCGCACGATCAGGTCGGGCAGCCGGTGGCTGCGCTCGCCCGGCGGGAACACCTCGTCGGCCCGGCGCGCCTCTTCGATGATCGGCTCGTTGGTGTCGGCATCGCGAAAGCTCGAGAGGCCCTGGGCCAGGCGGTCCGCCAGCGCGCCCACCTCAGCAGGCTCGACGATGCCCTGCGGCTCGCGACCGCGCACGTTGAACCGGACGTACCCGTTCAGATCGGCCCGCAGCGTGAACGCCGGGGTCCGCTCCCAATCGACGCCGCCGGTGGTCCACCGGGTCATGATCCGGTTCTTGACCGCTTCGGGCACCGCCCGCGTGAGCGCCCGCCGAACCGGGAGCGGCAGCGCCTCCCCCGCGCGCCGCAGCAGACCGCGCCGCGGCGCGCCGGCGGCCGGCCCGTGCAGCACCCGCGCGAGCATGTCGTCGAGCAGATCCACCCGCGCCGTGTTCACCATCATGCCATGCAGCGCGAACACGAAGACCGTGGCGTCGGGCGCCGCGGTCACGAGGTCGGCGACGGTGCGGTCGGCCGCCCGGTAGAGCTCGCGCAGCGCGTCGTCGTACCAGCTCGCGTCGGCGGCGCCGAGCGCTCCGTCGACGCTCGACCGGTCCCAGAAACGGTGGCCACCGCGGTGGAGCGCCCCGAATGCGACGATGCCGAGGTGCCACGGCCGCGTGAGCAGCCAGCGGCTCAGCTCGGTCGAGCGCCGGGTGAGGTCCGTCAGCTCGGTGTGCAGCTCGCGCAGGTGCGCCAGCGACGCGCGGCCGTATTCGTCGGTACGAATGGGCGACTCGCCGAACCGCCGCACCACTTCGCCCAGGAGCTCGGGCGGATGGGACTGCGGCGGGACCAGCTTGTCGTGGCTCCCCCAGCCCGTGACCTCGACGCCGGCGAACGGCTCCGTCCCGGGGGTCATGGGCACGTCGTGCACCACCGAGACGATGTCGCCCTCGATCGCGCGCCAGAACGGCTGGACCGGAAGCCAGTCGGTGGCGGGGGCCGCGAACCCCATGTCCTCCTGCCGCCACTGAAAATCGTGATAGATGCCGTGGTCGGAGGGCGGGCGGCCGGTGTAAAATGTCGGCCACGGGGAGCCGGTGAGGTACCGCGCCGAGGTGGACAGCCGGCCCCAGGTGCCGGCGGCGCGGAGGGCGCCAAGGGTCGGAAGCGTGCCGTCCCCCATCCACCGCTCCACCAGCGACGCATCGGCCGCGTCGAGACCGATGAGCAGGAGCCTGCGATGATCGTTGGGCATGGCCCGAAGGATCATGAGCGGCCGGAAGGTTGTCAAACCGAGCCGGAGCTGCTCGTCGTGATCGTGCTGAGCCACAACAAGCGCGAGCACACGCTGCGCTGTCTCGAGAGTGTGCGACGGTTCCACTACCGGCCACGCGAGGTCATCTGCATCGACAACGGGTCCACCGACGGATCGGCCGCGGCGATCGCCGCCGGATTTCCCGAGGCCCTCCTGGTCCGCGAGCCGCGAAACCTCGGGGCCGCGGGCGGGCGCAACGTCGGCATCCGCGTCGCGGGGGAGCGCTTCGCGTACCGCTACCTCCTGTTCCTCGACGATGACGCGGTCGCCGACCCGCGGCTGCCGGGCGAGCTGGTGGCGGCGCTCCGGAGCGACCCGGCCGCCGCGCTCGCCACGCCGAAGGCGTTCCGCGCCGTGCCGCCCGATGTCCTCGCCTCGGCTGGCGGAATGCGGGTCCGGCTGGGCCGCGGCTCGATTACGGACCTAGGCGCGGGCGAGCGCGATCGCGGCCAGTACGATCGCATCGGAACGGTCGAGTCTTGTGCGGGGTTCGCGGTGCTGGCGCGCCGCGAGGCCATCGAGCGGTGCGGAGGGTTCGACGAGGGGTACAACCCGTACGGCTGGGAGGAGGTGGAGTGGTCGCTCAGGCTCAGACGCGCCGGCTATACCATCCGCTACGCGCCGGCCGCGGTCTGCTGGCACGCCGGCGGAACACCGGGACGGGGCGGCCGGGTCCCGGCGTACGAGCGGGGCAAGGCGGCGAACTACCTCCGGCTCATGCGGCGGTACGCGACCCCCGCGGAGTGGCTCGGCTTCCTCGGCGTCGCGCCGTTCCGCGCCGCGCGGCTCGCGACGACGCGGGTGCGCGAGGGTGACTGGCGCATCGTGCTCGAGCATGCCCGCGGCGCCCTGGCGGGGCTCAGGCGGCGGGGCCGGGACGGCGGGTAGGCGTTTGGGGACGGGGGCAAGGGCTCCGAAGGATTTCACGCTCCTCACGCCTTGAGGAAGGCCGCGACCGCCGGGTCGGCCCGCAACGTTGCCAGCGCCGCCGGGTCCGGCCGCTCCGGCCGGTCGCGCTCGCAGTCCACCATGCAGAGAAAGCCGAGCGGCCCGGCGCCGGCCGGCTGGAACTGGTGCCAGGTGAGCGGCGGCACGCGGACGAGATCGTGGGTGGCGGCGTCGATCACCCGGTCGCCCACCAGCACGCGGGCCCTGCCCCGCACGATCATGACCGCGTGCGCGTGGTGGTGGCGCTCGAGCGACGACCAGCCGCCGGGCGCCACCTCGAAGTACCGAAGCTCGCAGGCGAGCCCCTCACCGCCGGCAAACAGCAGCTGGCGGGTGACGCCGGCGAAGTGCGTGCCCTCGCCCTTGTAGGGCTTCACCTCGACACCATCCCAGCGGAACGGGGCGGTCTGCCGCACGTGCGCGCTCATGAGACCGGCTCCGCGGCCGCGGCGCGCGTCACCCGCTCGACCAGCGCGCGGGTGCGCTCGAACAGTCCGTCGTCCGCGGCGTAGAGGCTGCCGCCCACGAGCAGCACGCAGTCCGGCCCGTAGAAATCCAGCAGCTCGCCCATGCGCTCGACCCTGATCCCGCCCGCCGGCGCCGGCAGCGAGGGCCTGATTCGCGCGTGCTCGGCCCGCAGCGCCTCCGCGATCGCGCGGCAGGTGTCGGCGTCGTAGCTGAATCGCCCGCCGACGTGCGGGAAGATGACGGCATCGGCGCCGAACCAGCGGAACAGCTTGCCGAGCAGCACCGGCGGCGCCGCGCGCAGCACGCCGCCGAACGCGGGGTGGGCCATGAGCGGAAGGCCGTCGGGCAAGGCGGCGAGCTGACAGAGGAACGGCAGCCCTGTCACCATGGGCGAGACCATCGCCACCCGCGCGCCGGCCTCGCGGGCGAAGGCGAGCTGCCGCATCACGCGGTCCGGCGCGCCGATCAGGTTCGGGACGTAGAGCGCGCGACGCCCCGTCTCCCGCTCCGCGTCGTCGATCGCGCGGAGGCAGGCCTCGACCCTGGCCTCGAACGGGCAGAAGGCGTGATCGGCCAGCCCGTGGTCATCCTTGATGAGGTCGAGGCCGGCGCGGGCGAACGTGCCCGCGAGCGCCGCGAGCCTGGCAGGGCGAAGCCCCATCGGCTTGAGCGCGGTCGCGAGCAACGGCCTGCCGGCGACACCGGCAAGCTCGCGAAGCCCGGCGATGCCGGCCCGCGGCCCCGGGAGCCAGTCGAACGCGGAAGGGGGGAGCACGACGTCGTCCAGCACCACCTCCGGCTGCAGCGAGGCGTTGCCGAACAGCAGGTTGAGCAGCTGAGCCGGATCTCCACCAGCGGTGGCGATCGGGTGCGCGATGGTGACCCGGTGAAGATCGCGGCCGGCCGGCCGGACGTCCTCCACCGCGCCGATCATATGCTCCGCGACCCAGGGATCGCGCGCGGCGATCGCCCGCGGCAGCTCGACCGCCTGCTCGAGCATGAGCGCCTCCGCTCGCTCGGCGATGCGGTCCGCCGGCGCCTGGACGACATAAGTGACGCGGATGGAATCGGGCATGCTCCAAGTATACGCTGCTTGCCAGATGCCCGGCCCGCGGACACGTTCCCTGCCATGCCAATCCATCCGCCGCGGTTCCGTGTGGGATCGCTCCTCGCTTCCGTCGCGCTCGTCATGGGCGCCGGCTCGCTCCCCGGGCAGACCGCGCCCCCGCCCGGATTCGACGCCTACGTCGCCCAGGTCCTTCGAACGTTTTCCGTGCCCGGCGTCGCCGTGGCCATCGTCAAGGACGGCCGGGTGGTCCTCGCCCGCGGATACGGCGTGCGCCGGCTGGGCGACCCGACGCCCGTGGACGCGGAGACCCGGTTCGGCATCGCCTCGAACACGAAGCTGTTCACGGCGTCGTCGATCGCGATGCTGGTCGAGGAAGGCAAGCTCGAGTGGGACGCGCCGGTCATCCGCTATCTCCCTTCCTTCGCGATGTACGACCCGTTCGTCACCCGCGAGCTCACGGTGCGCGACCTGCTGGTCCACCGGAGCGGGCTGGGGCTCGGCGCCGGCGACCTGCTCTGGTGGCCACCGACGACCTACGATCGGAAGGAGATCGTACGCCGCCTCCGGTACATCAAGCCAGCGACGTCGTTCCGCAGCGCCTACGCCTACGACAACGTGCTCTACCTCGTGGCCGGAGAGCTGATCGAGGCGGCCTCGGGGCTGCGCTGGGAAGATTTCGTGCGCCGCCGGATTCTGCAGCCGGTCGGCATGACGCACAGCGACGTCTACCATTCCGCCGCCGGCCGGCCGGGCAACGTCGCCACGCCCCACGCCGAGGTGAACGACACCGTGCGGCCGGTGACGCCGTTCCTGAGCGACAACACCAATCCCGCGGGCGGGATCGTCTCGGGCGCGGCGGACATCGCCAAATGGCTCATCGTCCAGCTCGACTCCGGACGGGTGGCGGGGGGCGCGCCGCTGTTCCAGCCGGCGAGCACCCGTCAGCTCTGGCGGGAGGTGACGCCCGAGCCGATCGGCGATGCGCCGGCCGGCCTGCCCCACCTTCGGCCTAACTTCTACGGCTATGCACTCGGCCTGGAGACGCGCGACTACCGCGGCCGGTTCATGCTGACGCACACCGGTGGACTCCCGGGCTACGTCTCGCGGCTGGCGATGATTCCCGAGCTGAGGCTCGGCGTGGCGGTGCTCACCAACCAGGAGTCCGGCCTCGCCTTCAATGCGCTCGTCTACCGGGTGCTCGACCACTACCTCGGCGCGAAGGCGCCCGACTACGTGGGGATCTACGGCCGGCTGCTGCAGCAGTATCGCACGAAGCTCGCGGGGGAGGCGTCGGCGGCGGCGGCGGCGCGCGATTCGTCGGGCGGGCCCTCGCTCCCGCTCGCCCGCTACGCCGGCACCTATCGGGATCAGTGGTACGGCGATGTGGCCATCGCGGAGGAGAACGGCGGGCTGGTCATCCGCATGACGCGCACGCCCTCGATGGTGGGAGATCTCGTGCACTGGCAGCACGACACCTTCGTCGCGCGATGGCGCGACCGCGAGCTCCGGGCCGACGCATACGTGACGTTCGCGCTGAACCCGGACGGGAGCATCGATCAGGTGAAGATGGCGCCGACGTCGCCGGCGGTGGACTTCAGCTTCGACTTCCAGGACCTGCTGCTCCGGCCGGTCCCGAAATGAGCGACGTCCGGCACCTGCACCACGTGACCGCGACCGTGGACCGGGATCAGCCGGATCTCGGCTTCTTCAGCGGCCGGCTCGGCCTCAGGCTGGTGAAGCGCACGGTGAACTTCGACAACCATCACGTCCATCACTTCTATTACGGCACCGAGCGCGGGGACCCCGGCACGATCTGGACGACCTTTCCCTATGGCGGGCAAGGCGTGCCGGCCGGCGTGCACGGCGCCGGCCAGATCGTGGCGACGGCGTTCTCGGTTCCCGCAAGGGCGGCCGACGGCTGGCGCGCCAGGTTCGAAAGTGCCGGGCTCCAGGTCGAGAAGGGAACGGCGCGCTTCGGCGAGGACCCGCTCGTGGTGCGCGACCCCTCCGGGCTCGTCATCGAGCTCGTTCCTGACGCTCGCGACGAGCGCGCTCCCTGGCGGGGCGGCCCGGTCGGCGCCGAGCTCGCGATCCGCGGCCTCCACGCGGTGACGTTGCTTCTCCGCGATCGTGCGCCCACGGCGGCATTCCTCGCCGAGGTACTGGGGCTCCAACTCGTGCGCGAGGAAGGCGACCGCACCCGGCTCTGCATCGGGCGCGACGCCCCGGGGCACCTGGTGGACCTGGTGGAATCGGCGGGTGCGCCCGCGGCGCGGAACGGCCTGGGGACGGTCCATCACGTGGCCTTCGCGATCGACGGCGCCGAGGCGCAGCTGCGATTGCGGGAAGAGCTGGTCCGGCGCGGCGTCAACGTGACGCCGGTCCGCGACCGGACGTACTTCCAGTCGATCTACTTCCGCGAGCCGGGCGGCGTCCTGCTCGAGATCGCCACCATGTCGCCCGGGTTCACCTTGGACGAGCCGCTCGCGCAGCTCGGCCGGTCGCTCCGCCTCCCGCCCTGGGAGGAGGCGCACCGCGCGGAGATCGAGGCCGCGCTCCCGGCGGTGACAACGGTCGTGATCGCCAAGAGCGAGAACGCGTTTCAAAGTCCGGCCTGAGGATCGCCATGCGCCACATCATCCGCGCGATCGTCCCGCTGCTGTTCCCCGCTGTCCTCGCCGCCCAGGAGATCGGCCCCGCCGAGTACGCCGCCCGCCGCGACACGCTCGCGGTGCACCTGGGCGACGGCGTCCTGGTCGCGTTCGGCGCCGTCTCGCCCACCGAAGTGAGCCGCCAGGCCCAGCTGCCGGCGTTCCGCTGGCTCACCGGCGTGCTGGAGCACGACGCGGCGCTCCTCCTCGTGCTGCGCGGCGGCCGCGCGGCGGGCACGCTCTTCACCCAGCCGCGCGATCCGCGCCGCATGCTCTACGACGGCTTCCCGCCGGACTCGACCGCCCTGGCCCGCGCCACGGGTTTCGCGGTCCGCTCCATCGGCGCGCTGCCGCCGATGCTCGACTCGCTGGCCGCCGCGGGGCTCGCGGTCTACACGCTGCGCGACTATGCCGCCGAAGACTACGCCGACACCGACACGCTCACGCGCGGCGCGGTGTTCATGCGGGCGTTCGCCCAGGGCCACCCGCGCGCCACGGTCCGCGACGCGCATCCAACGGTGGACAGCCTGCGGGCCCGGAAGAGCCCGGCCGAGATGGCGCTGCTTCGCCGGGCCATCGATGTGACCGTCGCCGCCCAGCGCGAGGCGATGCGCACGGTGCGGCCCGGCCTCTTCGAGTATCAGATCGAGGCGCTCTTCACCTCGGCCTTCCGGCGGAGCGGAGGCGACGGCCCCGCGTTCGGCTCGATCGTGGGCTCGGGCCCCAACTCGACCCAGTACCACTACGAGACCAACGCGCGCCGGATGCAGCCGGGCGACGTGGTCGTGATGGACGTCGGCGCGGGGTGGAACGGCTACGCGGCCGACGTGACCCGCACCGTGCCCGTGAGCGGACGCTTCACCGCCGACCAGCGCGCCGTCTATCAGATCGTCCGGGATGCGCAGCGCGCGGCCGAGCGGGTGGCGGGCCCCGGTGCGTCGTACCAGGCCTGGCGCGATTCGGCCCGCGCCGCGGTGGCGCGCGGCGTGGCGCGGCTCGGGTTGACCGAGGGCGTGGACGCCACCTTCGATCCGCCCTGGGCCGACCAGTGCCGGCAGGAGCCGGTCCGCTGCACCCAGTCCTTCCTCTACATGGCCCACGGGCTGGGCCATGGGATCGGCCTCGAGGTGCACGATCCGCCGCATCCCTGGAAGGACCAGGGAATGTTCGCGCCCGGACAGGTGTTCACGATCGAGCCGGGCGTGTACGTGAGCACACGGCTCCTCGACATGCTGCCCGACACGCCGAAGAACCGCGCGATGATCGCGAAGGTGCGGCCGGCCGTCGAGCGCTACGACAACATCGGCGTCCGGATCGAAGACGACTACGCCATCACCGACACCGGCGTCGAGTGGCTGAGCCGCGCGCCTCGCGAGCCCGCCGAGATCGAATCGGCCATGAGGCGCCGTGGCCGATAGCGCGCCCCGCCGGCCCGTCTGGCCGCTGCTGCTGGCGCTCCTGCTCTTCGGGCTCGCCGTGGTCGTGGGCCGCCGCGTCGCGCACGGCTCGGCGGCGCTCGGCCGACTGGCCCACGGCGAGACGAGCGTGAGCCAGGCCGTGGTCGTGGAGCAGACCCGCGCGGTGGCGCGCCTGGTGACGAGCGAGACCATGCTGCGCGACGTCGTGGTCTACCAGAACAGCCGGCTGGGCTCGACCAAGCGGTCGCTCGTCGTGGTCACCGGCAAGGTGCTGACAGGCTTCGACCTCGACCGCGGCACCGAGGTGACCGTGGACCGGCCGTCGCGCCGCATCCGCATCACGCTGCCCGAGCCCGGCGTGATGGGCGTCGAGATCACCGAGCTCAAGACCTACGACGAGCAGCGGGGACTGTGGAACCCGTTCCGACCCGCGGACCGTGACACCATCTTCGCGCTGGCGCGCCGGCAGCTGGTGGAGGCGGCGGGGCAGCTCGATCTCGCAGGGCACGCCGAAGAGAGCGCCCGCCGCCTGCTCACGGCCATGGTGCATGCCGACGACTATACCACCGAGATCCGCTTCGGGCGGCCGCGCGCGCCGGCCGAGCTCGAGCACTGAGGAGCGACGCCGTGCTCGCCTACGTCTTCTGGCACTGGCGTCGGCCCGAGGTCGAAGCCGGAAACTACGAGGCGGCGCAGCGCCGATTTCATGCGGCGCTCGCGGCCGTGCCGCCGCCCGGCTTCCGGCGGTCGTGGTGTCTGGGGGTCTCGGGCGCCCGATGGGCGGCGGGCGGGGGCGAGGCGTACGAAGACTGGTACCTGCTCGACGGCTCCGCGGCGATCGATCCGCTCAACGCCGCCGCGGTGAGTGCCTCACGCCAGGCGCCGCACGACGCCGCAGCCGCCCTCGCCGCGGATGGCACGGCGGGCCTTTACTCGCTGCGCCTTGGCGCCGCGGATGGTCCGCCCCAGGTGGCCTCGTGGTTCGCCAAGCCCGCGGGGATGAGCTACCCGGATCTGTTCGCGGCGCTCGCGCCGGTCGTGCGCGATGAAACGGCCGCGCTCTGGGGCCGCCAGATGACTCTCGGGCCCGCGCTCGAGTTCTGCGTGCACGCGCCCGGTCCGGTCGCGTTGCCGCCGCCGCTCGCGGCGACCCCCGTCCGGTGCCGCCGGGTCTGGCCGGACTGACGAAACGACGGCATGACAAACGACGGGGGCATGCGTTCGCTCGCATGCCCCCTCGTTTGTCCGCCCGGCGGAGCGGCCCCGCCTCAGGGCGAGGGCGTGAGCTTGAGGTTTACGACCGAGCAGCCGATTGGCGTGCTGCACGCCACGGCCGGCACCCCACTGCTCGTCATCGCCCCGATCAGGTCCCCGTTTGCGAGCCCCTCGGTGTAGCGCAGGGCCGGCTGGCCGAAATACACCGTCCACGTGTTGGCCGGCGAGGCGTTGTCCGTGCCGATCAGGAGCCCGGCACCGACCGTGATGTCGCTCGCCCCATCATACAGGAGTTGCGCCTGCACCAGCCCGCCCGAGAAGAAGTTGAGCGCGCGGCTGCCGCTCGTGTTGCGGGCCTCGTAGAGCTGCCCCGGCGAGCCGAAGTGCAGCGCCAGGGTGGTCGTCGTGGCGCCGGCGAGGGCGCAGTTCACGTTGAACGGATGGGTGGCCTGGAGGTTCGGATCGATCCAGAGACCGGGGAAGTCGCCCGCGGCCGCCACGCATTGGCCGGTGCCGTCATTTCCCGCGCCGCCATCGCTGCGGTAGGCGATGCAGTTCGGGTTGTTCGGTCCGAAGAAGTTGCCGTCCGGATCGGTCCAGAGACCGTCCCGACCGCAGGTGCCGAAGGCAAAGAGCCCGCTGCCGCTGGTCGCGAACTCGAGCGCAGTGCTGCTGCCCGAGGAGCCAGCAACGCCGGTTCCGGCGGTGTCGAAGGCCAGCGGATCGACCGGCTGGAGGGCGGCGGTCGTGCCCTCCGGCGAGATCCAGAGCCCGTTGCCGACCGGGTCGCCGGCGCCGGTCGTATCGCCGGGCAGCGTCGTGCCCAACGTATCTCCCCCGCCGCCGTCGCTTCCGCCGCCTGGCGGGAACGGCTGCCGCGGCCCGCCCGCCACGAGCGTGTCCCGGGTACCCGGCGCCGTGGGCGGGGGCGAGGTCTCGCTGTCGCAGGCGGCTATCGCCAGAACCGCCGCCAGGGCGACGCCCAGGCCAAGACGACCCATGTCGAGCTCCTTGAGGCCAGATCGTTTCGACGACACGCAGCAGAACCCGGCATGAAGGGGCAACCCCGGTGCCAGACATGCAGATCGTTCGCGGATTTGGGGATACGATGGCTGCGAGAGGCGCGATCCTGCCGCGACATGCGAAAAAATCGGGGCCCCGCGCCTACGCCTCTCCGATCGCGGGCCGCGACCGGCTCACCAGCACCCCGCAGAGCCCGCCGTGCTGGGCGACGTTCACCACCTGCTTCTGCGACGCGCGGGCCAGGATCGCCACGCCGTCGTCGCTCGCCGCGAAGCCCATCACCGTGTAGAACGGCTCGACGTGGACCGCGCCGTCGGCGCCGACCACCGGAAACTCCCGAACCGGAATGGACGCGACCTGCTGCACCACCCAGCGG
>JAICJD010000038.1 GCA_025928645.1 Gemmatimonadales bacterium | reverse complement strand
GCAGCGAGCGCACCCACCCGACCTCGACCATCGTGAGATCCAGATGCAGCGCAAGGGCGAACAGCCAGGTCGCGACCACGCCGAGCAGGTGACGGGCGAGGCAGATGCCGGCGACCTCCGCGTGGCCCCGCGCCGGCAGCGCGCCGAACCGCGACGCCGCGGCCACGAACGGCCGGAGCCGCTCGGCCAGAGGGCCGGGCACCAGGCGCTCGGCCACCCGGGGATTCACGATGACGATCTGGCCGAGCAGAAGGCCGAGGACCATCAGGGCGGCGATCGCGCCGAGCGCGGGGTGCGCCCGCGCCACCGGATCGGCGGCCCAGAAGGCCAGACCCAGCACCAGCGCGGTGGACGTCTCCACCACCCGGTTGTAGACGATGGCCGCGAGCGCCTCGAGCGGCTTGCCGTCGGGCGACGAGAACTGGTACCAGCGCAGCGCGCCGCCCGCGATGACGCCGGGGAGGAACAGACCGTAGAACGCGGTCGAGAGGTTGACCTCGATGATGCGCCGGAGCGGGAGTTTGAGGCCCTGCAGCTCGGTGGCGACCCGCATCTGAAGCGCGGCGAGCCAGCTCATGAGCGGAAGCGGCAGGATACCGAGCAGCACGAGCCGGGGGTCGGCGCCGCGGAGCGCGTCGGCGATGGCGTGGAACGACACCTGGCGCACGATGAGCGCGAGCACCGCCACCGACACGAGCAGCTTGAGCGCCGTCTTCCAGCGCCACTCGCGCGCCATGCCCCACGCGAACCCCGCCGCCTGCACCTTTTCGCCGGCCCAGAAGAGGAGGAAGTCGCGCCGGCGGCGGAACGCGGCCCGCTCGAACGGGCCCACCAGCTTGTGCCACGCGGCGCGCGCGAGGCCGGCCGCGCCCGCGCTGCCGCGCTCGCCCCAGATGCGGCTTTGCTGCGCCGCCACCGGCGCGCCCGCGTCGCGATGCAGCAGGTAGAGCTGGGCGATAGACACGCCCCGGCCGAACTGCTGCCGGAGGTGCGCCCATGGCCGGGCGCGGCGGAGATGGCGGACCGTGGCGGGCACGAACACGAGCGACGCGCCGCTCCGGCGGAGCCGCCAGGCGAGCTCCCAGTCCTCGCCCGGGCCGAGCCGCTCGTTCCACACGTGGCCGTCTTCGCGGGCCAGCGCCTCGAGCCGGTCGCGCCGGTAGAGCACGTTGCCGCCGATCCCGACCAGGCCGCCGGGGTCGAGGCACGGCGCGCCCGGCGTCGGACGCCGCGCGCGCATGTCCTCCAGCATGGGGTCGGACTCGGCGTAGGTGCCGCCCGCGCCGTCGGCACCCCACTCGTCCGCCGCCTCAACCAGCGAGGCGAGCCAGTCGGGCTCGGGCACGCAGTCGTCGTCGAGGAACGCGACCAGGTCGCCGGTCGTGCGGCGGAGGCCCTCGTTCCGGGCCCACGACGCGCCCCGGCGCTCCTCGTCCACCACGATGGCGATCTCGTCCGGCGGGCGGGTCTGGCCGGCGAGCGCGGCACGGACCTCGGCCAGCGTGCGCCGGCCCAGCGTCGGAACGACGACCGACACCACGTGCGCGTCAGCCAAGCGGTCTCCAGTATGGCGGATTGCCCGGCGCAAGGGGGGCCGCGTCCGGGAGGCGCCGGACGGCGCCCGCGCCGAAGTGTGCGATGGTCAAGCGGTTCGATCAATAGAGAGGGTCTGCTCGCATCCCGGCCGAGGGGCCAGGAAGCGGGAGCAGGCAAGAACCGGGCGACTAGATTGCGGCATGCCGTTCACAGCGCTCGCGCTCCTCGCCTCGACCCTCGGCTTGGGGGCGTCCGCGCCGGTCGGGGGCGCGCGGATCACGCTCGGAATTGCCGCACAAGTCACCCCGGGAGTTACCCTGAGCGGAGCGAAGGGTGACTCCCAGGCCGGCGTCCCGCGCGCGCTCCAGGTCAACGGCGAGACGCGCCGCTACTTCCTCTATCTTCCGGCCTCGTGGCACCGCGGCACCCCCGCCCCGCTGGTGCTCGTGTTCCACGGCGGCGGTGGGCGCGCGACCGGCATCGCGCCGCACACCGGTTTCAGCCGGCTCGCGGATCGCGAGAGGTTCGTGGTGGCGTACCCCGAGGGCATCGGCGGACGCTGGAACGACGGCCGGGGCCTCGCTTCGGCGGCGCACGACGATGTGGGCTTCGTGCGCGTGCTGGTCGACTCGCTCACCGCCGAGCTCGCCATCGAGCCGCGGCGGGTGTACGCGACGGGGATATCCAACGGCGCGATGTTCGCCTACCGGCTCGCCTGTGACCTGCCGGGGACCTTCGCCGCGGTGGCGCCGGTGGCCGGTGCGATGCCCGCGGCGCTGGCGGACGGATGTGCGCACACCACGCCGGTGAGCGTGCTCGCGTTCCAGGGCACGGCGGATCCGCTCATGCCTTACGCTGGCGGCGGGGTCGCGCGCCGCCGCGGGCAGGTGCTTCCCGCCGGGCGGAGCATCGCGTTCTGGGCGGCGGTGGGGGGCTGCTCGCCGGATCCGACCACGGCCGAGGAGCCGGACCGCGTACGCGACGGGACCCGCCTCAGGCTGACGTCGTATCCGGGATGCAGGGACGGCCGCGCGGTCGAGCTCTATACGATAGAAGGCGGCGGCCACACCTGGCCCGGCGGTCCCGCCGCGGGGCGACGGGTGGGACGCGTGAGCCGCGAGATCGACGCGACCGAGACGATCTGGAAATTCTTCGCCGCGCACGTGCGCCCGGAATGACGGACAATGGAGTCGAAGTGGTGAACGTGCCGACCATGGACTACCAGCTCACCGTCGGCGCGATCGCCCGGCGGGCGGAGGCGCTGTTCGGCGGCCGTCCCGTCGTCGCGCGGCGCGGGGACGGCGAGCTCCACCGCACCACGTGGTCGGCCGTGCTCCGCCGAGCGCGGCAGCTCGCCCGCGCGCTCCGGCGGCTCGGGGTGGGCCCAGGCGACCGAGTAGCGACGCTGTGCTGGAATCACGACCGCCATGTCGAAGCCTACTTTGCCATTCCGCTCCTCGGCGCGGTGCTCCACACGCTCAATCTCCGGCTCCGGCCGGAGGAGCTGGCGTCCATCGCGCGGCACGCGGAAGATCGCGCGGTCATCGTGGACGCCTCGCTGCTGCCGCTGCTCGCGTGGTTCCGCGAGCGGGCGGGCTTCCAGGACGTGATCGTGATCGGCGGCGACGCCGCGCCGGCGGACGGGCTCGACTACGAGACCCTCCTCGCCGCCGAGACGGACGGCCCGCTGGACGCGCCGGAGCCGGGCGAGTGGGACGCCGCAGCCATGTGCCACACGTCGGGCACCACGGGCCGGGCCAAGGGCGTGGTCTACTCCCACCGGGCGCTGGTACTCCACTCGATGGCCACCGCGATGGCGGGGAGCTTCGGCATCAGTGCGGCCGACACCGTGCTCGCCGTCATCCCGATGTTCCACGCCAACGCGTGGGGCCTGCCCTACACCGCGGCGCTCACCGGCGCGGCGCTGGTGCTCCCGGGCCAGCGTCTCGACCCGGCGTCGCTGCTCGAGCTGTCCGCCCGCGAGCGCGTCAGCTTCAGCGCGGGCGTCCCCACCGTGTGGCTCGGCGTGCTGGAACGGCTCGATGCCTGCCCCGGCCAGTACGATCTCGGCGCGCTTCGCACGATCGTGATCGGCGGCGCCGCCGCGCCCGAGTCGCTGGTGCGCGGGCTCGAGGAGCGGCACGGGATCCCGGTGCTCACCTCGTGGGGCATGACCGAGCTCGCGCCGGTTGGGACGCTCGGCCGCCTCACGCCCGAGGGCGAGGCGCTGCCGACGGCGGAGCGCCGCGCGCTGCGCATGAAGGCGGGCGCGCCGGGCGCGCTGCTCGAGCTCCGGGTGCGGAACGAGGCCGGCGAGGTACCCTGGGACGGCACGACGATGGGCGAGCTCGAGGTGCGCGGCGCCTACGTCGCGGCCGGCTACTGGCGGCCCGAGGCCGGCGGCGGCGAATTCACGGCCGACGGCTGGTTCCGCACCGGCGACATCGCCACGATCGACGGGCACGGCTGGCTCGAGATCCGCGACCGCACGAAAGATCTCGTCAAGTCGGGCGGCGAGTGGATCAGCTCGGTGGCGCTCGAGGGCGCGCTCATGAGCCACCAGGCGGTGCTCGAGGCGGCGGTGATCGCGGCGCCGCACCCGCGCTGGGGCGAGCGGCCGCTCGCCGCGGTGGTGCTCCGCGAGGGCCGTACGGCGACCGCGGCGGAGCTGCTCGCGTTCCTCGGCGAGCGGTTTCCGCGCTGGTGGCTGCCCGACGAGGTGGTGTTCGTCGACGCCATCCCGCGGACGTCCACGGGAAAGTTTTCCAAGTCGGCCCTGCGCGCGTCGCTCAAGCTCGGCGGCGCGCGCCCCGGAGGCGCGGGGTGAACCCGCTGCTCGACCTCGAGGCCCGGCCGGTGATCGCGCATCGCGGCGCCTCGGCCTACGCCCCGGAGAACACGATCCCGTCGTTCGAGCTGGCGGTGCGGCAGGGCGCGGACGCGCTCGAGCTCGACGTCCGGCTGAGCCGGGACGGCGCGCCGGTCGTGATCCACGACGCGACGCTCGACCGCACGACCGACCTCGCCGGCCCGGTGCGCGGCCGCACCCTCGCCGAGCTGCGCGCGGCGGACGCGGGCTTCCGCTTCACGACCGACCGGGGCCGCAGCTTCCCGTTCCGACGCGGCGACGCCCGGATCCCGACGCTCGCCGAGGTGCTGTGGACTTTCCCCGAGACGCCGGTGATGATCGAGGTGAAGGAGCCGGAGGTGCAAGAGGCGGTCCGGCGGGTGCTGCTGGACGAGGACGCCACCGAGCGGTGCGTCGTGGCGAGCGAGCACATCGGCGCGGTCGAGCTGTTCCGGCAGTCGCCGTTCGCCTGCGGCGCGTCGGCGCCCGAGATCGCCGCGCTCTACCGGGCGGCCGTGCTGCGGCGCGCGGCGCCGACTTGCCGCTACCGTCTGCTCTCGGTGCCGCTCCACTGGCATGGCCTTCCGGTGCCGACCCGGGGCTTCGTGCGGGCGGCCCGCGCGCTCGAGGCGCCCGTACACGTCTGGACCGTCAACGACGCCGCCACCGCCCGGCGCCTCTGGGCGCGGGGGGTGGCGGGAATCGTGACCAACGTGCCGGACGTGATCGTGGCGGCGCGGCCAGCGGTGTGAGAGGCTCCTCTACTTCTTGAACGTAAAGAACGCGTACGGTCCGTCCACGTAGCTGAGGGCGCCCGCGCCGAACACCAGCTCCACGCTCTTGCAGCTCCCCGCGTAGGTGCTGGGCGTCTTCCAGTTGAACTGGTAGTTGCCGTTCCCCAGGTTCTTGAGGCCGGACTCGCCCGCCGCGTACTCCTCGATCTGGTCGGCGGTGCTCCCCAGCGAGCAGGACTGGTCCTTGGCCCGGATCGTCACCGCGACCAGATCGGTGATCGGCGCGCCGTTGGCGTCGGTGAGCCGCCACTTGAGCGGAATCGCCTGTCCGGCCTTCGAGACGTTCATCGTGTTGGGCCGGTCGACCGGCGCGTAGAAGCCGTCGAAGACGTACTTCACGGTGATGGCCTGGGTCGCCACCGCGGAGCCGCCGTCGTCGTCGGTCACTTTCACGTTGATGGTCTTGAGGCCCACCGTCGTGAAGGTGCACGACGTCTGGAAGTTGGGCGTCACCGCGGCGGGCGCACTGTACGTCCCGAGCCCGCAGTCGATCTGGGCCGTGTGGGTGTCGTTGAGGCCCGCGTCGCTGAACGGCACACTGAACGGCAGCGTGCCGGCCACGGCGATCGTCATGGGGAGCGCGGTCCCGTCGGGCCTCGTGAGCCCCGCGATAACCGGGTTGGCGTTCTGCACGGTGAGCGTGGCGCTGCTCGTGCCAGCGCCGCCGTCGTCGTCCGACGCGGTGAGCGTGAGGGTGAAGCTGCCGTCGTCGGTGCAGGTCACCCGCGCGTTCTTCTTGGTGGCGTCGTCGAAGGTGCAGGCGCCGCCGGCATCGATTCCCGCCGTATTCGCGGTCCACAGGTACGTGACCGGGTCGTTGCTGCCGGCATCCGTCGCCGACCCGGAGAGCTGGATCGCGCCGCCTTCGGCGCCCGCATACGGCCCGCCGGCGACGGCCACCGGGTTGGCGTTCTGTACCGTGAGGGCGGCCTGCTTGCTGTCCTGTCCGCCGTCATCGTCGGTCACGGTGAGGGTGAGCGTGAAGGCGCCGTCGTCCGTGCACGTGAGCTTCGCATCCTTCTTCGTCGCGTCGTCGAACGTGCACGCTCCACCTGCGTCGATCCCGCTCGTGTTCACCGCCCAGAGATAGCTGAACGTGTCGTTCGCGCCCGGGTCCGTCTGCGAGCCGTTGAGCGCGACGGCTGAGCCCTCGGTGCCCCAGTAGGGTCCGTTGACGATCGCGGTCGGCGCCACGTTGCTCAGCGTCAGCGTCGCCTCGTCGGTCCCCGTGCCGCCGTCGTCGTCCTTCACGGTGAGGGTGAGCTCGACCGTGCCGTCGTCGGTGCAGGTGATCTTCGGATTCATGGACGTGATGTCATCGAACTGGCACGTCGCGCCCGGGTCCACGTTCTGACCGGGCACGTACTGCCACGACCAAGTGTGGGTGTCGTTGCTGCCGGCGTCGGTCGCCGAGCCGTTGAGCTGAACCGGAGAGCCCTCGTCGCCGGTGTAGGGGCCGCCCGCGTGGGCAACCGGGTCCACATTGACCAGCGTGAGGGTGGTCTCGTCCGTGCCGACGCCGCCGTCATCGTCGGTGACCTTGAGGGTGAGCTTGACTTCGCCGTCGTCCGTGCAGGTGATCTTCGGCTCGGTCGCCGACGGATCGTCGAACGAGCAGGTGGCGCCCGCGTCCACCCCGGTGCCCGCCACGTACTGCCAGGACCAGACGTGGGTATCGTTGCTGCCCGCGTCGGCGACCGAGCCGTGGAGCTGGACGGCCTGGCCCTCGTTCCCGTCGTACGGCCCGCCCGCGTCGGCGACCGGATCGACGTTGGCCACCGTCAGATCCGCCACGCTCTCGTCGCTCACTCCGCCGTCGTCGTCGGTGGCCACGAACTTGACTTTGAAGGCCCCGTCGTCGGTACAGGTGACTCTGGCGTTCTTCTCCGTGTCGTCGTCGAAGCTGCACGCGCCTCCGGCGTCGATGCCGGTGGTCGTGACGGTCCACTTGTAGGTGAGCTTCGGATCGTCGTCGTTGTCTCCGGGGTCGTTGCCCACACCCGCGAGCTGGATGGCCGCCCCCTCCGCGCCGCTGTAGGGGCCGCCGGCCGTTGCGACCGGCTTCACGTTGGCGACGCTGACGCCGGCGTTGTCCGAGACGATGTGGCCGTGGCCGTCGTTCACGGTGAGCGTGACGGTGAAGGCGCCGTCGTCGGTGCAGGTGAAGCTCGGCTGCACGATGGCGTCGTTGCCGAAGCTGCAGGTGGTGCCCGCGTCCACGGTGCCGTTCGCCACGTAAGTCCACTGGTACGTGGGGGTGTCACCCGCGTCGGGATCCGTCGCGGTGGCCGTGTTGAGCGAGATGGCGGCGCCCTCGTTGCCGGTGTATGGCCCGCCGGCGTCCACGACCGGCGGCCCGTTGGCGGCGATCACGGTCGTCGGGTCGCTGTCGCTGTTGTTGCCGTTATTGGCCGCGGGCTCGCCGCCGCCGCTCACGCTCGCCGTGTTGGTCACGCTGGGCACGGCGGCCGCGGCCACCGAGACCGTCAGCGTGATGGCCGGCGCGCTGTTGCCCGCGTTGATGACGTTGGTGCGCGCGCAGGTCACCGTGCCGGTGGCGAAGCCGCAGTTCCAGTTGGAGCCCGTGGCCGAAACGAAGCCCAGACCCGCGGGCAGGACGTCAGCCAGCGTCACGGTCCCGGCGGTAGGAGCGCCGCCGGCGTTCGAGACCGCCAACGTGTAGACGCCGTTCACGCCCATGGTGAAGTTGCCCGTGTGGCTCTTGGTGACCGTGAGGTCGACGACCCCGAGGACCGTGACCGGGTCACTCGAGCTGTCGTTGCCGGTGTTCGACTCCCCGCCACCCGCGACGCTCGCCGTGTTGGTCACCATGCCCGCCGCCGACGGTGTGACGCTCAGCGTGATGTTGGGATAGCTCGCGCCGGCCGCCAGCGCGTCGGAGCGGGTGCACTGGATCGTGGTCGTGCCGCTGCAGCTCCAGCCGGTCCCGCTCGCGCCGGTGAAGGTCAGGCCGGCGGGCTGTACGTCCGTCATGGTCACCAGGCCCGAGGTAGGCGAGGAGCCCGAGTTCTTCACGCTGATGGTATAGTTGGTCGGCGTCCCCACGGTGAAGGTGCCCGTGTGGGTCTTCGCGATCGTCAGGTCGGGTGCGTTGAAGCTGACCGTAACGTCGATGGCCTTGTTGTTCATGTTGAACGTACAGTTCGCGTTGCCGGTCGGGCAGGTGACGCTCGTAGCGCCGCCCACGACGCTCCACGTGCCCAGGGTCGAGCCGGCCGCAGGAGTCGCGTGCAGGCTGATATTCGCGTTGTTGTCGACCGACTCGGTGCAATCGGTGGGGCAGTTGATCCCGGTCGGGTCTCCACCCGTGACGGTGCCAAGCCCGCCACCGGCGAAGGCCACCGTCAGGACCTTGTTGTCGGTGAAGGTGGCCTGCGCGGTGCGGCCCGACGTCCGGCCGGTCGCGGTGAGCGTGAAGCGGACGCCGATGTCCGTCGAGTCGATGTCGTACTCTCGGTTGAAGATGTGCCCGAGCTCGTCGGCGATCGTGTTGAGCGTCTTGTCCGGATGTATCGGAGGATTCGCGTCCTCGTGAAACAGCAGGCTGACCGGCTCTCCCGGCTCCCAACCCGTTCCCGTGACGGTGACGGTGTCCCCTGGCGCGTAGTCATCCTTGTCCGTGCTCACCGTTGCGATGCCCGGGTCCCCCGCCTCTCCGGCGGCGGTCACCAGGACCACCCGGTTGGTGCGGTCGCCGGTCGCGTCGTTCCGCCCGCCCGGCCCGGCCACGAGCCCGAATGACGCGATGTTGGTGTAGCCCAGCTGCATCCCGCCGCTGGTGAGAATCACCTGCCCCGTGGAGGTCAGCACCTGCACATTCGAATACACGTCGAACGTGGTATCCGCTCGAACCGACAGCGTCGAGATCGAGCCGAGCCAGCCGTACCGCCCCGCCTCGTCGTCCGAGTTGTCCTGCAGCGCCACCACGCCCGGCCCGTGCGATCCGGCAGGGTCAGCGCTCGCCCACCACGCGAGGTTCCGGATCAGCGCGTCCTTGGAGCTCCGATTCGTGGATCCAACGTCCGGCGTGCCCGACCACACCGCGACCCGTCCGACGAACGCCGCCTGCAGGCGGCCCGCGATCGTTGGATTGCGGAGCAGCGCGTACGGCTGCGCGTCGGGGCCGTCGGCCAGCGAGGGCACCACGAACACGGCGTACGCGGCGAAGTCCGAGGTCGCGAGATCGACGCTGCCCTGGGTGCCGTCGTACCCGGCGTCCGCGCCGCCGGGAAAGCGCGCAGCGTCCGATGAGATCGCGGCGACCACCACGTCGCACCCGGCGGCGTCGATACCGACGGGGCAGTAGACCAGCGCCTTCTGGGCCTGGACCGCCGACGGAAGTACAGCCGGCACGAGGGTGAGCGCGGCAGCGGCCAGCCGGCGCGCGAAAGTCCGAAGCATATGGAGGTCTCGGGGAAGGAGAGAGGGACCTATTCGCAGGCGTCGGCGATGATCGCGTTGAGCGACAGTTCTTTCGCCTGGAGCTGCGCGGCCAGCCCCTTGTCGGACGTCGTCGCGCGGCGCAGCTGGGCCACCCGGAGCTGGCGGCGGTACGCGGCGCACACGCTCGACTGCCCTTTCGCCGCGCCCGCCGCCGAGAAGGCCGGCTTGGCAACCGTGGTCGTACGGATCGCCTTGGTCGATGGGCGTTCCTTCAGGATGTTGTCGGCGCAGGCCACCGTGACGACGGCGGCGGCCACCACGAGTGCGACCGCAGAGACCCGGATCATGGACACACCTCTCCTGTGAGCGCGTGGGGCGTCCACGCGGCCGGATGATACGAACGCACTGTGGATCACGGCCCGAAGGCCGGGTCGACTCGATTGCGAATGGGGAAAGAGGAGCGCAGGCGAACATGCAGGCCCCGGGCCAATTCAGCACGGCCGGCTAACTGTGTGTCCGGCCTCTCCGGAGCGTCCGGCGCCCGGTGTTGCAGAGGCTCCCATGCGGCGGGGAGGCCACAGCGATTCACGCCGTCAGCCCGCCAGTGCGGCGTACCCTCAAAAGACAAGGCCCCGCGGGTTCTCCCGCGGGGCCGAGCGCTGCCGTGACGGCACGTCAGGATCCGTTGAGGGCTCGCTACGGCTTCTCCACCGGCAGCCGCACCGCATTCCCCCACTCGGTCCACGACCCGTCGTAGTTCCGCACCTTGTCGTGGCCCAGGAGATAGGTCAGCGCGAACCAGGTGTGCGACGAGCGCTCGCCGATCCGGCAGTAGGCGATCGTGTCCTGGTCCTTCCTGAGCCCGTTCTCCTGCTCGTACAGCTTCCTGAGCTCGGCCGCCGACTTGAAGGTGTGGGTCTCGGGGTCGACCGCCTTCCCCCAGGGAATGCTCTTGGCCCCCGGGATGTGCCCGCCGCGGAGGCAGCCTTCCTGCGGATACTCGGCCATGTGGGTCTTCTCCCCGCGGTACTCCTCGGGGCTCCGCACGTCCACCAGCTGGCCCTTGGTCTTGAGGTGCTCCAGCACGTCGTCGCGGAACGCGCGGATCCGGCGGTCGTCGCGCTCGCGGATGGTGATGTTGCCGGGCGGATAGCTGGGCGTCTCGGTCGAGAGCTTGCGCCCCTCGTCCACCCAGCGCAGCCGGCCGCCGTCGAGGATCTTCACGTTGGTCACCCCGAACAGCTGGAGCACCCACAGCGCGTAGGTGGCCCACCAGTTGTTCTTGTCGCCGTAGAAGACGATCGTGGTGTCGTCGTTGATCCCCTTGGAGCGGAGCAGCGCCTGCAGCCGCTTCTGGTCCACGTAGTCGCGGACCAGCGGGTCGTTGAGGTCCGTGGTCCAGTCGATCTTCACCGCGCCCGGGATGTGGCCGGTATCGTAGAGCAGAATGTCCTCGTTGCTCTCGACCAGCCGGACCTTCGGATCGTCGAGGTGCTTGGCCACCCAGTCGGTCGAAACCAGGACCTCGGGGTGCGCGTAGCCTCGCTGCTCGATCGGCGTCACCGCCGGTGCCGCCTGCGCTGTCGGCATGTCTCCTCCTTGGAAATTTGTGTCCGGGCCTGAAAACACGATCGGCCGCGAGGTCCCGAGGGAGCGCGGCCGGCAGTCAAGCCAATTGTTCGAGCTCGAACGTCCGCCTAGCCCCGTCCCAGGAACGGCTTGGTCCGGCGACAACACATGACTACGCGGGCGGAGCGGAGCGGCATTCGGGCGTCGGCTCGGGTCTCGGGATGTCCTGATATTACGGGCCAGTCGGGTGAGGGTCAACCAGCCGACCAGCCCGCGCCCGGCCGCTCTAGCGGGCCTCGCGGCGGCACCAGGTCTGGAGCTCGCCGAACGCGCGCAGCACGTCGTCCCGCGAGCCGCCCAGCATCACCACCCCGCAGCGCCCCTGAGGCAGCCGGCTCACCTGGTAGGGCAGCATCCCGCGCCCCGTGCGCGGCGAGTACAGGAACCGCT
This sequence comes from Gemmatimonadales bacterium, assembly GCA_025928645.1. Lineage (GTDB taxonomy): Bacteria > Gemmatimonadota > Gemmatimonadetes > Gemmatimonadales > GWC2-71-9 > CAVVWJ01. Next base: position 16,694 of record JAICJD010000038.1, on the reverse strand, counting down.
CGGCGGCGCGGCGGAAGGCGGCGAAGCCCGTGGGCCGGATCTCGAGCGTGCCCGACACGAACGCCGCGCTCTCGGGCCGCCTGGCCTCGCGCTGCGCCGTGTTGAGCCGCTCCTGGATCGCGAGCGGATAGGTCGCGCCGTCCATGCGCGGGTGCAGCTCGGCGAAAATGGTGCGCAGGTCGCCGGTCGCAGGGTCGGCATACTCGACGAAGTCGAGGCCGAGCGGGCCGACGTAACCCTCGGACTGGAGCCAGCGCGCGAGGCGCCCGGACCATTCGAGCATGGCGGGCACGCTGCGCGCGCTCGACGGGCGCACGTTGCCCCCGTGCACGAACGGCCGCTCCCACCGCTGATCGCTCACGCCGAGCAGGCTGACGGGGCCGCCTCCGGGCGGGACGTACAGCTGCACGTGCGGCGAGACGATCGCGGTCACCAGCACTTCAACCAGGTACACCCGGTTGTCGTCGCGCCGGCTGAGCCGGCGGAGCAGGCCGTCCACGTCCTCCCCCCGCCCGCCGACGGCGAAGGTGGCCGCCCCCGCGTCGCCCCGGGTTCCGCGGACCAGCGCCTGGCCGGTGGGCCGGAGGCAGCGCTCGACGGCGGCGCGCAGCGCGTCGTAGTCGCGCCGCCGGCGGCCGCCCGCGCGCGGCAGCACCACGATCTCTCCCTCGGCGACGGGAACCCCGAGCTCGAGCGCCCTGGCGCGGACGTGGTGCTTGTGGCTGGCGCGAGCGACCACGGCGGGGTCGGCGGCGGCGACCCTGAGCTCGGCGTCGGCCGCGACCTCGAGCGCCGCCGCCAGCCAGCGTTCCCCGCCCGAGGCCACGAACGGATGGAGCCGGGTGGCGCCGCTTCGCCGGAGCAGGTCGGCCAGGGTCCGGAGCGCGTCCGCGCTGCCCGCGAGCCGCGCCCAGAGCGCGCGCTCGGGCGAGGTCGCCGGAGCGAACCGCGAGGCGGCGACCACGTGGCCCGCGCGGGGGCCGAGGCCCAGCTCGCTCAGATACCCCAGGTACGCCGGTTCCACCTCGTCGGCGACGCAGACGATGTCCTGCGGCCGCGCCAGCGCGAGCGCGCGATCCGGATGGAGCTGGCCGTGCACGAAGAGCTGCGCGCGCGACCCGCCCGACAGCCACTCCAGGCGATCTGGCATTTAGGGGCGGGCGGACCTCACCAGCTGCCCGCGGGCAGCTCGGTCACGGCGGACCGGTTGGGCGCGGAGCGCCGGGCGCCCTGATATAGCGCGAGGTAGCGGGATGCCAGGCGGGTCCAGGCGTACTTCTCCACCGCCTCGGCGCGGTTCCGGCGGGACATCTCGGCGCGGCGGCGCGGGTCGTCGGCCAGCCGCTCGATCGCCTGGGCCAGCTCGTGCGGACGCGCCGGCGGCACCAGCACGCCGTGCCGGCCGTGGCCGACGATCTCGGGAAGGTCGCCGGCGGTGCTGCCCACGATCGGCAGGCCCGACGCCAGCGCCTCGAGGAAGCTCCCGCCGAGCGACTCCACCCGGGGAGCGAGCGTGAACAGGTCGCCCTCGCGGTAGCGGCGGGCGAGCTGAGGCCGGTCGAGCCAGCCGGTGAGACGCACCCGCGACTCGAGACCGAGCCGCCGCATCCGCTCGCGCAACGCGGCCTCGTGCGGGCCGGCGCCGACGATCTCGAGCTGATAGCGCCGGCGATCGAGCAGCGCCACCGCATCCAGCAGGTCGTCGAGCCCGTTGTGCGGCACCAGCCGGGCCACCGCGAGGCAGCGCACCACGCCGTCCGGCACGCGGCGCAGCGCGCCTCGCGGGCGGAAGCAGGTGGGATCCACACCGCCCGGGACGACGGCGTAGCGGAGGCCGGGGTCGAGGCGCAGCACCGCTCTGCCGACATGGTTCGACGGCACGACCAGCCGGTCGGCGCGGCGCCAGATCCAGCGAACCACCGGATGGAGCAGCGGCCCGACGTGGCCGGCCGCAGGCTGGACCGCGCCGGGCACGTCTTCGCCTCTGAGCGACAGGACGACGGCTGCGCCGCCGAGGTCGAGCAGCGGCAGCAGGCCGGCGGCCGGCGGCGCGAAGGCGACGTGAACCGCGTCGTACTGCCGCTCGCGCAGCAGCCGGCGCACGACCGGCATCGCGGACGCCAGATAGCCGGCGGCCCCGCGAACGCCCAGCCGGCCGTCGGCGCGGCGCACCACCGGGACCCGGTGCACCGAGACGGCTGCCTCGTCAGCGCCGCCCGCGTCGCGCGTGGCGTCGGAGACGGCGTGCGCGCCGCTCGTCACGACATCCACGGCCACGCCCTGCCGCGCGAGCGCCTCCGCGAGCGACGACGTCGCGTGCGCGGCGCCGCTGCCCGACGGGGGATAGTCGTAACCGAGCATCAGAACGCGCATGGATGCACCGCTCCGCGAGCCTCGTATCGGGTGACGTTTCACCGGTGAGCGCCACCGAAGGGGGCAAGAGGTACGCCAGCGGACCGGGCGCGCCGATCGGCATGCGCCGGCGGGCTGAAAGGAGGCAAGTCGTCGCGATGGCGTCGGTTGTGAGCTCGGAGGGCGCGTGCATCCGGCTGCGTGCGGCAAGGAGGCGATGGGTGTGCTGTGGCGGAACGGCGACAGCGGGGACGGCGGCAGTTGTCCGTGGTTTCCGTGGTTCCGTGGTGAATCTGTAGTGAATACCTCCGCCCCTAGCGAGTCACACCCCGAAACTCGCGCACGGTCGCATAGAGGAGCCCGTCCAGGACCTGCCCGTCCTTGACCGCCGACTTCCGGAGGCGGCCCTCGAGCTGGTAGCCCGCCTTCTCCAGCACCCGCCCCGACGCGGGGTTCCACGCGAACACGTTGGCGTAGATCCGGCAGAGATCGAACGCCTCGAACGCGTAGTCGGTGAAGCCGCGCACCACCGCGGTCGCGATGCCCCGGTTCCAGTACGCCTCGCCGAGCCAGTATCCGATCTCGGCGGAGAACCGCTCGACGTCTTCCTGCAGAAAGACGCCGACCCCGCCGGCGGCCTCGCCGTTCACCTCGATGGCGAACTGGGTCTCCGGCCGCGCCGCGGCGGCGCGCGACACCCAGAACTCCGCGTCGGCCAGGGTGTACGGGTGGGGAAAGCGGTCGCGCACGTTGAGCCAGACGCGGCGGTTGTCCGCGTGGCGGGAAAGCGAGGGCGCATCCGACTCTCGCCAGCTCCGGATGCGGCAGCCGGGGAGCTCGAGCTCCATCAGCGGCGGGTGGCGGGCGCGTTGCCGCCCGGGGGGCCGAGCTCCTCGTGCGCCGCCGGACGGAATGCGAGATCGAACGCCAGGAACAGCAGCTTGGAGAACGGGAAGAAGAGGAACGGGATGATGATCATGAGCGTGATCCCGCCCACCTCGAGCAGCGTCCACGGCGGCGTCGGCCAGGTCGCGATCACCGCGGCCAGGAAGATGGCGGCGAAGATCAGCTCCGCCGCGATGATGTTGAACATGTACGAGCCGACCTGGTATCCCTCCTCGCCGCGCTCGAAGGCAAGGCCGCAGACGGGGCAGCGGGCGCGCATTCGGAACCAGGAGACGAAAGGCTTCCCCTGCCCGCAGTTGGGACAGCGGAGCCGGAGCGCGCGCCAGAAGAGCAGCGCCGTTCGGGAGACGAACCCGGACATGGCGGGAAAGCTAACCCGCCGGCCAGGTCACATGCGGAAGAGGTAGCTCATCTTGAGAAAGAAGCCGTCGTCCGCGCGCCGGAGCCCGGTCCGGCGCGGGTCGGCCGGGTCCACCGGGTCGCGGAGCGTGCTGCCGTACCCGGCGAACAGCACGGTGCCGGGCGTGGGCGTGTAGGAGAAGAGCAGGTCGCCACGGAACGACTCGCGGCTGAACGCGGCGGCACGCACGAAGTCGCCGACTTCGGGATCGAAGACGAGGATCGGCGCCTCGGTGCGGGTGTTGTCGCGCAGATCGTCCTGCCGCTCGCTGTTGTATTCACCCACGAGGCGGAGGAAGATCGGCCGGGAGAGCTGGTACTCCAGCTTGAGCCGCGGGATGTGCTGCACGTCCACGGTGCTGCCGTCGGTGCGACGGACCACGCGCTGGAGCTGATAGGTGCCGCTCAGGCGGAGCTTGTCGGATGGCCGCCAGTCCACGCCCGCGTTGAACATGGTGATCGCGCCCGAAGCCCACTCGAAGAAGTTCTCGTCGTGGCCCCACAGCACGAACGCGTTGGCCGAGAAGCTGGCGAACTCCGGGGTGGCGAGCGAGAGCACGTAGTCCCGGTTCGGGATCCGCCGCCGCCCGACGAATGCCACGGTGTCGAGCCCGCCCCCACCGGCGCTCGGCAGCTCCAGCCGGTAGTCGGCGTACACTTCCTCCGGAAAGCCGAATCCCTCGTTCAGCACCGACGTGCCGGCGGTCCAGCCGCCCTTGAGCCGCACGTTGAGGTTCACGTGCATCTTCTCTTCCTGCATGCCCGCGCTGGTGCCGAACTGATCGTAGCGGTAGAGCCCGTCGAGGTTGAGGTCGCCGGTGACGCTCTCGAGCAGGCCGCCCGGGCGCCCGTACAGGGTGACCCGGGGATCGAAGTTGACATGCGACAGCCCCGGCCGGGGAAAGAAGCCGCTCTGCGCCCGAAAGTCCCGGTCGCTCGCGTTGGTGGTGAACCGGAAGCCGAAGGTGCGGCCGTTGCGGATGAGCCGCGCGTACCAGAGCGGCGCCGTCGTGGTGACGCCCGCGCTCCGGGTGCGGCTCCCGGCCAGCTGGAATTGGACCGTGTACAGCTCGCCGAAGAGGAGGCGGGCGTCGGCGCCGGCCACGCGGTTGTAGTCGCCCCCGACCTCCCGATCGGTGTACACGATGCCGAGCCGGGACTGGGCGCCGACGTCGCGCTGAAGCCGGAGCAGGTTGTAGACCGGGTGGTCGGTGCCGCTCGGCGAGACGCCCGGATCGTCCACCGCGGACAGCAGCGCGATGTCGGTGCCGAATCCCTTGCCGGTGAGCTTGGCCGCCGCCACGGGCTGCACGATCCGCCGGGTATAGATCAGGGAGTTGGGCGTGGTGAACTGCTCGATGCCGTCGAGGAAGAACGGCCGCTTCTCGCTGAAGAACAGCTCGTTCCGCGGATCGAACTGGAACTGGCCTTCGTCCGACTCCACCTGCGAGAAGTCGGGGTTGGCCGTGGCGTTCAGGTTCAGGTTGTTGGTGATGCCCCAGCGGACGCTGCCGCCGAACTCCGGATTGCCGCCGGCGTACTGCCAGCCGCTCGAGCCCGGCGCGCCGGTGGTCTTCGAGGTCACCGACGGATTGAACTCCAGCACCAGCCCGCGACGGAGATCACTCAGGCCGACCAGATGCCCCGACTGGCCCAGGAACGACGCGCTCGCGCGGCGGGCCGGCGCCCACGAGTCCTCCGCCCCCGAGTGCTGCACCTGGCGGGTGACGTTGATCCCCCAGCGCTGCTCGCGCGCCGGCTGGAAGCGGAGGCTCTTGAACGGGATGCGGACCTCGACCTCGTAGCCGTAGTCGGTGAGCCGCCCCTTCGAGTCGAACACGAAGTCGGGGCTCAGGTCCGCGGTCTCCCGCCTCACGACCGCGTTGTTGAAGCCGTTCCCGCTGGTCGCGCCGGTCTCGACCAGCGCCCCGTCCGACTGCACCCCGAGCGGATTCACCGCGAACATGGAGGCCTGGCGGCCGTCGTCGAACGTGCCGAGCAGGATCTGAATGTTGTCGTCCGCGGCGATCTTGTCCCGGTCGGCGAGGGTGGCGTGGACCTGTCCGTGCGCCTCGAACGCGCGGATGCCGAAGTGGATCGCCGTCGGCGAATACCACACCAGCACCTCGGTCGAGTCCACCGCGGGCATGCCGTCCACCGGCGTGAATTGGGAGAAGCCGGTGAGCAGCGCCGCCCGCTCCCAGGCCGGCTCGTCGAGCACCCCGTTGACCGTGACTTCCGCCTCGATGCGCGGCAGGTGCACGTCGAGCCGCCCGGAGCGGCCGTTGTACACGGCGTCCGGGTCGGTGTCGGCGGCCAGGAGGAGCAACGGAAGGAGCACGCGGGCTCGAGGTACGGGGGACAGTAGGTCTACGCGGCCGGGCTGGGGGAGGTTTCGGAGGGAGACGGGGGCCTCCCGCTCCTCCGCCGCGCCGCGCTGGTCTCAGTTCGTGCTGTGGGTCAGCGCGTCCGGCAGGTCGGCGACGACGTAGGCCATCACGGCGATCGACGCCACGCAGCGCGCCAGCTCGCCCGGGTCGAGCTTGTCGAGCATGTCGCCCTCGCTGTGGTGGTACCAGAAGTAGCGGCTGCCGTCCACGTCGAGCTCCATGGTCGGGACGCCCTGCTCGCCGAGCGGGGTGATGTCGGCCGCGGGGCTCTCCTCGACCCGGGTGAGCCCGGTGGCGTTGATCCCCCGCAGCAGCCCGGCCACCTGCTGCACCACCGCCGCGGTGCTGTCGGAGCCGGCGAGCACGAATCCCTTCGGGTTGAACGCGCCGTTGTCCGACTCCATCGCCAGCACGTGCTTCTCCATCTGCCCCGCGACCGAGTCCGCGTAGGCCCTCCCGCCGGCGCCGCCGTTCTCCTCGTTGGTCCAGAGCACGACGCGGACGGTGCGCCGGGGCCTGAGGTCGAGCCGCCGCATCAGGTGCACGGCCTCCCAGGCGGCCACCGCCCCGCCGCCGTCGTCCATCGCGCCCTCGCCCACGTCCCACGAATCGATGTGCCCGCCCACGACGACCACTTCGTCCGGCTTTTCCCTCCCGACGACCTCGGCGACCACGTTGCGCGATCGGGCGTCGGGCAGCATGCGCGCGCCCATCCTGAGCGTGAGCACGATCGGCTCGCCGCGGTCCTGGAAGCGGTGCAGCATCGCCGCATCCTCGACGCTGAGCGCGGCGGCCGGGATCTTCGCCACGCTGGAGTCATAGCGGGTGGCGCCGGTGTGCGGGCTCCGGATCGAGTTCGTGGCGACCGAGCGGAGGAGGAAGGCGACCGCGCCCAGACGCGCCGCGGCCGAGGGGCCGTCCGTGCGGACCTTGCGGGTCACGACGTAGTCGGTGAAGGGCACGTCGAGCAGGACGATCCTGCCCTTGGCCTCCGCCGCGCGCCGCTCGAGCTCGTCCAGCGAGCTCAGGACCAGCACGGGCGCGGTGATGCCGTTCTTCGGCGTGCCCACGCTCATGCCGAGACCCAGCATCGCGAGGCGCACCCGCCTCGGCTTCACCAGCTCGGCCGACTCGGCGCCGCGCACCCAGTGTGGCACCGTCACCGGCTGGCCGCGCACGTTCTCGAGGCCGTCGGCCTTCATCAGGGCGAGCACCCAGTCGATGGCCGCCTCGAGGCTGGACGAGCCGCTGAGGCGCGAGCCGAAGGTGTCCACCAGGCGGCCGAGCCGGCGGTAGGCGGCGCTGTCGCCGGTGGCGGCGCGCACCAGGCTGTCGGCGACGGCCCGGTAGGTGGTTGCGATGTCGGTCTGCTGCGCGGGGGCGGTCGGGGGGCTCGCGAGCGCGAGCGCCAGCAGACAGGAGGCGAAACGGGGACGAACGGTCATGGGCACCCGTCGGCGATGAGGTGGTGGTCGGCCATGCAGGCGATCAGCTCGGCCAGAAGATCCACCGGGAGACCGGCCGCGCGCCAGTCGTGGCGGCGGGGGAGCGGGGCACGGCCGTGTTCCAGGGGATGTACGCCTATATTTCGTCAGGGGCGCGAGCGCGCCCCGCGAAATGAACTTCGTTGGGGGACGCATGTCGAATCGCATTCTGGGCCTGCTCGCCGTCGCCGCGCTGGTCCTCACCTCGAATGGATGGGCGCAGGGTACATCCGCCAAGGAGCCGGTGGCGGACGGGCGGACCCTCAGCCAGTGGATCGCCGACCTCAAGGCGCCCGCCCCGCAGACGCGGAACGCCGCGGCGTACGAGATCTCGGGCATGGGCCCGGCGGCCGCGGCCGCGGTGCCGGCCCTGATCCAGGCGCTGGATGACCCGGAGGAGTCGGTGCGCTTTCCGGTGACCGTGGCCCTGGCCGAGATCGGTCCGGCCGCCAAGGCCGCGGTTCCGAGACTCAAGAAGATGGGGGAGGAGGAAACGAACGACGAGGTCGCCGCCGCCGCCAAGCGGGCGATCCGACACATCGAGCCCAGCGCCGCTACGAGCGAGTAGCCGCCGCCCCGCGGAGGGCCTGGTCGAGATCGCCGATCAGGTCGTCCGCGTGCTCAAGCCCTATCGAAAGCCTGAGCAGGCCGGGCGGCGTCAGGCTGTCGGGGCCTTCCACCGATGCCCGGTGCTCGATCAGGCTTTCGGTTCCGCCCAGGCTGGTGGCGGGAGTGAACAGCCGAACCCGCCGCACCACCTCCAGCGCCGCCGGCGCCCCGCCCTTCACCTCCACGGACAGCATACCGCCGAAGGCGGTCATCTGGCGCGCGGCGACCGCGTGGCCGGGGTCGCTCGCGAGCCCCGGATAGTGCACCACGTCCACCGCGGCGTGCGTCGCGAGGAACCCCGCCACCCGGGCCGCGTTCTCGCAGTGCCCTCGCATGCGCCACGCAAGGCTCCGGATCCCCCGCATCAGCAGCCAGCAGTCGAAGGCCGACGGCACGCCGCCGCCGAGCTGCTGCTGGGTGCGGAGGCGCGCCGCCCACTCGTCGTCGGCCGGAAGTACCAGCGCCCCGCCCGTGAGGTCGCTGTGGCCCCCCAGGTACTTGGTGGTCGAGTGCATGACGACGTCGCAGCCGAGCGCGAGCGGACGCTGCAGCAGCGGCGTCGCCCAGGTGTTGTCGCACACGCAGCGCGCGCCCGCCGCCCGGGCGATCGCCGCCACGCGGGCGATGTCAGTCACCGCGAGCGTCGGATTGGACGGCGTCTCGATCCATACCAGCCGGGTGTGCGGGGTGACGGCCCGCGCCACCGCATGCGGGTCGGTCATGTCCACCAGCGTGCTGGCCAGCCCCCAGCCGCCCATCACCTCGCGGAGCAGCTTGGCCGTCCCGTAATAGGCGTCCTGCGGCGCGATCACGTGCTCGCCGGGCAGCATGGACTGGAACACGGCGGCGGTGGCGGCCATGCCGGACGCGAAGGCCAGCGCCGTCTCGCCGCCTTCGAGCGCGGCCAGCGCGCGCTCGAGATCGCGGCGGTTGGGGTTGTCGCTCCGGGCGTAGATGAACCCGTGGGGCAGCTCGCCCTTCGCGTCGCGGGCGAACGTCGTCGTGAGGTAGATCGGGGGGGTGACCGCGCCGGTCGCGGGGTCGGGCTGATGGCCGGCGTGGACGGTGAGCGTCTCGATGCGCATCGGCGTCGTCGCTGTCGGAGTAGTGGGCTGGGCGGGCCTCATGCGCCGCGCCTAGGGCGTGGCGCCGACTCCCCGGCCGGCGCCGGCGCCCACGCCCGTTTCGAGCAGCGTCCTGAGCAGCTGCCGGACGGCCGCGACCCCCTCGATCCGGAACCGGGCCTTGGTTTCACCCGGCCCGACCTTGATGGTGATCGCCTCGGGCGGGAGCGCGCCGAAGAGGTCCTCGTCCGTCCGGTCGTCGCCGATGGCGACCACGGCCGTCGACGCCAGCCGCTCGGGCGGCAGCGGCGGCACGATGCGCCCCTTGTGCACGCCGTATGGGCGGATCTCGATGACCCGATTGCCGGCCAGGATCTCGACCGGCTGGTTGCTGAGCAGCTGGTTCAGGTGCAGCCGCAGCTCGTTGGCCCGCCGGGCGCCGGTCTCCTGGTCGGCCATGCGGTAGTGCCAGGCGAGCGCGGCGGCCTTGACCTCGACCAGCGAGCCGGGCGTCCGCTGGGTGATCTCCCGCAGCATGGCGAGCACCGGCTCGCGCCAGCTCCCGCCGACCTCCGCCGCCGGCACCCACTGGCGCGTCGCCGGGTCCCGGGAGACGAACCCGTGCTCCGCGTGCAGCCAGATCGGAAGATCGCCGAACCACTGCTCCAGCGTCTCCTGGCGACGGCCGCTCACGAGATGGAGCTCGGCATCCGGGCGGGACGCGAGCGCGCGGAGGAGCGCCGCGAGGTCGGCGTCGGGCCGGGCCAGCTCGGGCGTCGGGGTGAAGGGTACCAGCGTCCCGTCGTAGTCGAGGAGCAGCAGCAGCGAGTCGGTTTCCGCCACCCGCTGGGCCACCGCCCGGCGCGCAGCCGGCGCTCCGGCGGTCGCAAGGGCCCGCGACTCGGCCGGGGCGATCTCACCGAGCGCCTCGAGGAACGAAGCCACCCACCGATGGACGTCGAACGTGTGCACCCGGGTGCGGAGGGGAGCGAGCCGGGCGCGCCGCTCCTCTCGGGGCATCATGAGCGCGCGGTAGAACAGGTCGGCCGACCCGTCCACGTCGTACGGATTCACCAGGATCGCCTCGGGCAGCTCCCACGCGGCGCCCGCGAACTCGCTGAGCACCAGCACCCCATCGCCGTCGGTGCGCGAGGCGACGAACTCCTTCGCCACCAGGTTCATCCCGTCCCGGAGCGGCGTCACCAGCATCACGTCGGCGGCCCGATAGAGGGCCACCAGATCAGGCTCCGCCAGCCCCCGGAAGATGTAGTGGACGGGCACCCAGCGCGCGGTGCCGAACGCGCCGTTGATCCGGCCCACCAGCCCGTCCACCAGCGCACGGAAGTCCTGGTACGCGCCCACCTTGGTGCGGGAGGGAACCGCCACCTGCACCAGCCGCACCCGCTCGCGGAGCTCCGGGTGCAGCTCGAGCATGCGCTCGAAGGCGAGCAGCCGGCGGGGAATGCCCTTCGTGTAGTCCAGCCGGTCCACCCCGACCAGGATCCTGACGCTGCCGTCGCCGCGGATGGCCTGGACCTCGCCCTCGATGGCGGAGTCCGCGGCGAGCGAGGCGAAAGCGCCCGCGTCCACGCCCATGGGAAACACGCCGAGCCGCACTTCGCGCCCCGGGAGCTGGACCCGATCGATCTCGACCGAGTGGCCCAGGATGTCCGTGAGCGAAGTGGCGAAGTGGCGGAGGTAGGCCGGGGTGTGGAACCCGACCAGGTCGGCGCCGAGCATGCCCCGGAGCAGCCGGTCGCGCGACGGCAGGGTCCGGAACAACTCCTCGGAGGGGAACGGAATGTGGAGGAAGAAGCCGATCCTGGCGTCGGGCAGCCGCTCGCGCAGCAGGCCGGGCAGCAGGAAGAGCTGGTAATCGTGGACCCAGATGAGATCGCCCGGGCGGTAGTGCGCCGCCACCACCTCCGCGAAGGCCTCGTTGGCCTCCACGTAGCCGTCCCAATGGCTCACCTGAAGGGGGATCTGCTCGAGCAGATAGTGGAACAGCGGCCAGAGCACGCCGTTCGAGTAGCCCTCGTAGAACCGGCCCACCAGATCGTCCGAGAGCGGCACGTTCACCAGCCGCAGCGCCGCCAGCTCCCGGTCGAGCGCCGCCTGCTGGGGCGGGTCGAGCGCGGCCGTCATGCCCGACCAGCCGATCCAGAGCCCGTCGGAGTTCTCGTGCGGGCGCATGAGCCCGGTCGCGAGCCCCCCGGTGCTGCGCTGGACTTCGACGCCGCCCTCCGTCGGGCTCACGGTGATCGGGAGCCGGTTGGCGACGATGAGGAGCCGTGACATTGGCTAAAGGTAACCCGGCGGGGCGCCGGGGGTTACCGCCGGTCCGGGAGGGCGGGCCCGCCGCAGAACCGGGTTACCGGGGCCAGCGCTGGTTGTCGCGGTCCACGTCGGGGAAGTCGTGCGCCGGGTCGATCTCTATGGTCTTCACCGCCGGCTCCCGCGCCACTTTGACTGAGGTCCGTTTGGCCCCGGTGAGCCACACGTCCACCGGCACGGTGAGGCTGTCGGCGTGGCCGTCCGTGCGGGTGACCACCAGGGGCACCGGCATGGGCGCGCGGCCTCGGTTCTCGATCTCCACGCTGAGCGAGTCGCCCACCGTGGTGACGGTGTCGATCGCCTGATCGAGTCGCCAGGTCTCGAAGAACCAGGTCCGCCAGAACCAGGAGAGGTCCCGGCGGGAGACGTCCTCGACCGTCTCGAAGAAGTCGTAGGGCGACGGGTGCTTGTACTGCCACCGGCGGCCGTACTCCACGAACGCCTTGTGGAACAGGTCGCGGCCGAGCACCCCGCGGAGCGCCACCAGCACGGCGGCCGGCTTGTAGTAGGCGGCGACGCCGTACGAGGGGTAGTTCGGGAACCGATCGCCGTGGTGCATGACCTCGACCTCGCCGCCGACTTCGGACAGCTCGAGGTAGTTCTTCCGGTTACGGGCCTCGTCGTCGAACCCCTTGAAGAAGGAGTCCATGGACTGGGACTGGTCGAACTGGGTGAAGCCCTCGTCCATCCAGGCGAAGCGCTTCTCGTCCGAGCCCACGATCATCGGGAACCACATGTGGCCGATCTCGTGCGTGGTGACCTCGTACATGCCGAGGGTGTCCCACTGGCCCCCGATGCAGGTCATCATCGGGTATTCCATGCCGCCGCACGAGCTCGGGCCGTCCACCGCGGTCATGTGCGGGTACGGGTACGGCCACAGATACTTGGAGAAGAACTCGATCGAATACTGGCCGTAGCGGGCGCTCTCGTCCCAGTGGTTGACCCGCTGCTCCGGCCGCCAGAACGCCTGGATGAGGGAGCTGTCGGGGCGGCCGTCGCCGTCCGCGTCGCCGACCGCGGCCGTGGTGGCGTCCCACAGATAGCGGGAGGAGGTGGCCCAGGCGACGTCGCGCACGTTCTGGGCGCGGAAGTGCCAGGTGAGCTTGCCGCCCTTCCCCGCCGTGGTGGACTTGCCCGGCTCACGGTCGGTGTCGGTCACGACGTGGACGATCGAATGCCCGGCACGGGCCGAGTCGAGGCGAGCCCGGGTCTGGGCGGTGAGCACGTCGGCGGCGTTCTGCAACGTGCCGGTGGCGGTGACCAGCCAGCCGGCCGGCACGGTGAGGGTCACGTCGTAGTTGCCGTACCCCATGTAGAACTCGGCGTTGCCGAGGTACTGGTCGATCTGCCACCCGTTGATGTCGTCGTAGACCGCCATCTGCGGGTACCAGTAGTTCATGAAGTACACCTCGCCGTCCTGGCCGCCGCGGGGCGCGCCGTCCGGCGGCACCCTGAGCTTCCAATCGAAGGCGAAGTCGGCGTTCCCGCCGGGCACGAGGGGCTTGGGAAGTCGCAGCTTCATGACCGTGCCGTTCACCTCGTAGCCGGGGGCCTCGCCACTCGACTCGGTGAGCGTGGTGCCGTCGGCGGCGACCTTATCCAGCGTGATCCCCTCGACCGACCATGGCACGTTGGTGTCGTGCCGCGCGCCGGGGGCATAGATGTTCTGCAGCAGCTGCACGTAGACGGTGCGCAGCGTGTCGGGCGAGCGGTTGGTGTACGTGATCGTGCCCTTGCCGGTCATGCGCTTGGACACGGGATTGAGCTCCGCCGAGAGGGTATAGTCCGCCCACTGCTGCCAGTAGTGCGGCCCCGGGGCGCCGGTCCGGGTGCGGGTGCCGCGGTTTACCGCCAGCTCGTACCCCTCGAGCGTGGGAACGGTCAGGGCGTGCGACGCCGGAGCGGGCGCGGAAGCCGTTCCGCGCGTGGCGGCGGGCGCCGGCGCGGGGGAGGCCGTGCGGCCGCCCGAGCAGCCCGACACGGCCCAGACAAAGGTGGCAACCGTTGACCAGCGAGCCAGTACGCGACGAGCCATGGACACTCCGTTCGGGGGACCAACCGGGCGTTTTGCCGGGCGGATGATGCCCTGACTACGGAGCGGGGGCAAGGGTGGGTTTCGCCGGGCCGTGCGCGCACCAGCGCAGCACCACGCGTCCGATCAGCGCCCCCGCTCCGGGCCGAAGCGTGAGCGGCGGGTACGCGGGATTGAGCGACTCGAGCCGAAGCCCCGCGGGCCGGACACCGCCCACCCGCTTGACGACGTAGCCGTGAATCGGATGGCGCACCACGGCCACCGATCCGGGCACCACGCGGCCGTCCAGGTCCACCAGCACGACGTCGCCCGAGTGAAGCAGCGGCACCATGCTGTCGCCTACCACGCGGAGGGCGACGTAGCGGCCGGGCGCGAGCTCCGGCGGCAGTGGGACCCACGCCTCACACGGCTCGTCGAACAGCTCGCGACCCGTGCCGGCGGCTACGCCCAGCTCCACCAGCGGCGCCGCGTGCGCCTGGCGGGCGGCGTCCAGCATCGGCGCCACCGGGCCGGCGGGCGCCGGCACCGACGACGGGGCCCGGTCGATCCGGCGGATGCCCCGCCCCCGGGCGGCGATTCGCTCCCGCACCCGGTCCGCGAACCGCGCCGCGGCTCCCTCCCGCTCGGCCGCGGCGCGCCAGGCGGCGAATCCGCCGGCCGCTCGGGCCAGCTCGGGGCTCGCCGGGCGCGCGGCGCCCGTTGCGCGCTCGACGTGGCGTCCGGCCAGCCAGACAACCGCATCACGCTCCCACTCGTTTCGATCGCTCATGCCGTCTCCTTCGCGGCGTCCCGCACGCCCGCGAGCCGGGCGGCGGGTCCCGGCGCGAGCGTCGCCCGCCCGAGAAAGGTGAGCAGCTCACGGCGTTCCTCGCCCCCGACCGACTCCACGTACCGAAGCGCCGCGCCCTGCAGCCGCTCGCGCAGCCGCTCGATGCGCTTCTGCGCTGCCTTGTGGGCGATACCCAGCCAGACGGCGATGTCCCGGGTGGGCGCACAGTGGCTCATCCAGACCGCAAGCAGACGGTCGTCCTCGCCGAGCCCGGATACGAGGGCTGCCGCGAGGCGCTGGAGCGCGGGCGAGAGCGGCGCTGCCTCGAGGTTTCCGCTCGCCCGCCGGGCGTGCTCGGAGGACCCGGCGAGTTGGCCTTCGCTCGGCCCGGCGGCGGTATCCGCCCCTTCCGCCGCCGCGGCGCGCTGGCGCGCGCGCTCGGCATTGAGCACGCGGTTGCGCAGGCTGCGCGCGAGGTAGGCCGCGAGCGAGCGGGGCGGCGCCGCCGCGACGGTGATGAAGTGGATGGCGATGTCGGTGAGGCAGTCCTCAACCAGCGCCTCACGCTCGCCTTGGGCGACCCCGCAGCGGGCGGCCACCACCAGCAGCATCGGACGGTATCGCAGATAGAGCTCGCGGAGAGCGCCCTCGTCCTCGCAGCGGAGCGCGGCCACCAGCGCCGCGTCGCCCATGCCACTCCGACGACCCGCGACCTCCCGCGTCCATGACCGCTGATCCACCGCGTTCCCCCTCACGCCGATGCGGGCGAGCCGTTACGCCACGGGCGAACCGTTCGGTCGCCCCGCACGAGAGACACCGGCCGGCGACGCTCATCCGCCGCGGGCGGCGCGCGCGGCGTGGTCCTCCATGCGGCGCTGGATGAAGCGGCGAAGCTCGTGCTGCACCTCGGCCAGCTCGGCGGGCTGCAAGCCGCGCGCGATGCGGGCGCGCAGCGCCTCGACCCGCGAGCTCTCGAGGCCCGCGCGTTCGGCCGTGCGGAGCAGCTGCCTGAGATCCGGCTCGGCGCCCAGCCGGTGCCGAGTTCGCGTGGCCTTGGCCACCTCCTCGGCGCTGGGCCTGAGCCGCGACGCGAGGAAGCCGAGGTTGGCGAGCGCCCGGCCGATCGCCGAGGTCTCGGTGTTCTCCAGGCAGGCCACGGCGTTGATCTCGCCGTCGCCCACCCGCTCGGCCGCCCAGCCGGTGGCGGCGGGCTCCCGGTCCTCGGCCGCCCGGTAGACGGCGGCCCGGAACACGATCTCCTGGTCAGTCCGCTGAACCAGCTCGGTGAGGATGCGGCCGGTGGGGTACCGCTCATAGAACAGCTCGACGCGGGCGGCCACCGGCGCGTAGCTGTCGGGATCGAAATCGATGGGCTTGGGCATTGAAAGGGAAAGCGAGAGGTGAGACGGGTGAACTCCCGAAATATACCGAACAAATGCCGAACATGACAGGGCCGGCCTTAGCTGGGCCGGCCCCGTCGCTCGCCGGTGTCTCCTCTCCGTCGGCAGCCCTTCACCCTTTCAAGGAGGACCTATGATGTGGTACGTACTCGGGCTCGGACTCGCGGTCGTGGCCGCCGCGGCCTACGTCCTGAGCCGCCGGCCCTCGCGGCGGGCGACCATCGTGCTGGAGCGGAACTAAGTCCTGCGGGTGCAACCACTCGCCACGTTCGCGCATCTGGCTGAACGTCGGGGGTCCGGATCCGCCCGGGCCCCTCCTCAGGTCACGTTTCAGGAGACGCACTACATGTCACGAGGACTGTTTCAGCGATTTCGGTCCGGCAGCGTGGGACTCGCCTTTCTCGCCGGCCTGCTGGTCGCCGGCGTCCTTCAACTTCCCCATCTCTCCTCCGCGCAGCAGACCGCATCGTCGGCCGTAGCGACCAAGCCGGCCCCGGCGGGCAACGCGGAGCTCCTGAACCTGAGCGAGGCGTTCGCCTCCGTCGCCGAGCACGTGAAGCCCAGCGTGGTCTTCATCAAGTCAGGGCACACCGAGCAGCGGCCGCGGATGCAGTTCCAGGTCCCGCCCGGGTTCGAGCAGTTCTTCCCCCGCATGCCGCAGGGCCCCCAGGGCCCCGACTTCCAGGAGAGCGCCGGCTCGGGCTTCATCGTGTCCAAGGACGGCTACATCCTGACCAACGACCACGTGGTCGAAGGCTCCGACCAGGTGACGGTTCGGCTGCTCGACCGGCGTGAGTTCAAGGCCAAGGTGGTCGGCACCGACCCCGGAACCGATCTCGCCGTGCTCAAGGTGGACGCGGACAACCTCACCCCCGCGCCGCTCGGCAACAGCGACGACGCCCGGGTCGGCGAGTGGGTGCTGGCGGTCGGCAACCCCCTCGGTGAGAACCTCACG
>JAICJD010000083.1 GCA_025928645.1 Gemmatimonadales bacterium | reverse complement strand
CGTCAGGCCGAGCACGAACTGGACGCCGGCGCCGAGCTGCCCGTTGCCGCCCATCGTGCCCAGCGGGGCGTAATACCGGCCCTCGTACTGGATCTTCTGGTAGTCGCCGGTGCCGCCGAGGAAGCCGCCGTTGAGCTCGCCACTCAGGTTGGTCATCGAGCCGCCGGTCGCGAACGGCAACCCGACGCGGGTATCGCGCAGGATGCCCGTGCCGAGGGTCGAACGGCTGCAGTGCGAGCAGCTGAAGCGGGCGCGCAGGTCCGCCGATCCCTGGGTGTACGAGACGGTCTGGTACGAGTAGGAGGTGAAGAACCGGGTGTAGCGCGACCCGAGGAACGGGAACCCGAGCTGCAGGCTGCCGCCGGTCTGCCGCCGCCGGCCCAGGTCACCGATGGTGTAGCGGGCGCGCGAGTCGAACAGGGAGATCGTGCCCGAGATCCGGCTTTCCTTGATGGCGGGGTCGGTGTAGCTCAGCGTGAAGTCGTTGATGTTCGCGCCGAACTGCCACTGGAGCTTGCCCTGCTTCCCCCGGCCGAACAGGTTCGGCTCCTCCAGCCCGAGGAACCCGCCCACGCCCGTGCCCTGCCCCAGCGAGGCGCCGAAGTTGATATTGCCCGTGCGCCGCTCTTCCACCCGGAACACGATGTCCACGTCCACCCCGTTGGCGGAGGGCTTCACGTCCGGGCTCGGCAGCGGTTGCTGGAAGAAACCCAGGTTGGACACGTTCTGGTACGAGCGGATGAGGCGCTCCCGGCTGAACAGGTCGCCGGGGAGCATCACGATGGCTTCGCGGATCACCCGCTCGTGGGTGACGTCATTGCCGACGATCTCGATCTTGTTGATCGTGGCGGGCGAGCCCTCGCGGATGGTCCATCTGAGGTCGACCACGGGCTTGCCGCCGGCGCCGGTGCGCCGGGTCTCGCTCGGCTCGATCTGGGCGTAGATGTAGCCGTTGTTGGCGTACAGGTTCTGAATCTTCTCGGTGGCGGCATCCCAATCCGAGCGGCTGAACGGCCGGGGGCCGCCCACCGGGGCGCCGTTCGAGCCGAGCGGGCCGAAGGGGTAGAGGGCCTGGATCTCCTCGGTCGAGAATCGCCGGTTCCCCTCTACGTCGAACGTGCCGACCTGGTAGGCCCGTCCTTCATCCACCGTCAGGTGCAGCACGGCCTTGCTGTGCGTGGAGTCGGCCACGAGCGAGTCGTGGGTGACCTGCATGTCCACGAAGCCGTTGTCGGCGTACCAGCGTGGCAGCCCCTCGCGCACGTCCTGGTCCAGCTTGCGCTCGTCGTACTCGCCCTTCTGGAACCACCAGAAGCCCTCGGGGCGGGTCGACATGTGCTTCACCACGTCCTTGTCCGAGAAGTGCTTGTTGCCGTCCACCACGACCTGGCTGATGGCCACCCGCTCGCCTTCGTGCACGTCGAACACCAGCCGGAGCTTGCCGTCCGCCTGGGGCAGATCGAGCGTCTTCACCTGCGCGGCGTAGTAGCCCTCGTGCTTGTACAGGGAGTCGATGGCCGAGCGGCTCTGCTCGACGGCGTTCCGGTCGAGCGGGCGGTTGTCGGCAAGCTTGACCCGGCCCTTGACCTCGCCCTCGGATACCTTGGTGACGCCGCGGACGGCCCAGCGCTCGAGGACGGGACGCTCCTTCACCTTGAGGGTGAGGAGCAGGCCGTTGCCGAACGGCTGCTGCTCGACCAGTACGTCGTCGAACTGGCCGGTGCGGAACAGCGCGGTGATGGCGCGCTGGATGTCTCGGTAGTTGACCGGTTGCTTGGCGATGAGACCGGACGTCCCGATGATCTGGGACGCGGTCAGCCGCTGGTTCCCCACGACGGCGATGCTGTCGATGGTGGGCGGCTGTTCGTCCTGGGCGACGAGCGCCGCCGGGACCCCCAGGAGGAGGGCCACGGCGGCGGCCGTGGGAAGAAAACGCTGCATCCGCACTCGATCGGAGGTGGGCGCGCCGCGCGCCCGTGCGCGCGGCGCGGAGCGGCCCTAGGCCTGGGTGCCGGTCAGCGCCCGGAAGACCAGCCGCTCACCGTCGGGCGCGACGTCCACCTCGATCTCATCGCCGCGTCCGAACTCGCCCATGAGGATCTTCTCGCTGAGCGGATCCTCGATGTACCGCTGGATCGACCGCTTGAGCGGCCGAGCGCCGTAGCTCTGGTCGTACCCGTGCTCGACCAGGAACTCGACGGCGGCCGGCGTGAGCTTGACTTCGTCGCCCAGACGCCGCTGCACTTCCTTGAGCAGGATGGTGACGATCTGCGCGATGTGCTCCTTGGCCAGCGGGTGGAACACGATCACGTCGTCCAGCCGGTTCAGGAACTCGGGATTGAACACCTTGTTCATCTCGTCCTTCACCGTCTCCTGCATCTTCTCGAAGTTGCCCTTGGTGTCGCCCCCGTGGAAGCCGAGCGTCTTGCCCTGCATGATGTCGCGGGCGCCGACGTTCGACGTCATGATGACGACCGTGTTCTTGAAGTCGATCACCCGGCCGTAGTTGTCCGTCAGGTGGCCCTCGTCGAGCACCTGCAGGAGGATGTTGAACACGTCCGGGTGCGCCTTCTCGATTTCGTCCAGAAGGACGACCGAGTAGGGCTTCCGCCGCACAGCCTTGGTCAGCGTGCCCGAGTCCTCGTAGCCCACATAGCCCGGGGGCGCCCCGATCAGCCGGCTGACCGAGAATTTCTCCATGTACTCCGACATATCCACCCGGATGAGCGCCTGGGCGTCGGCGAACAGGAACTTGGCCAGCGCCCGGGCGAGCTCGGTCTTCCCCACCCCGGTCGGGCCCGAGAAGATGAACGAGCCGATCGGTCGGTTGGGGTCCTTGAGCCCGGCGCGCGAGCGCCGGATGGCCCGCGAGACCGCCTTGATCGCTTCGTCCTGGCCGACGACCGACGCGTGGATCTCGTCTTCCATGCGCATGAGCCGCGCCGTCTCCGCCTCCTGCAGCCGGGTGACGGGAATACCGGTCCACCGTGACACGATGAAGGCGATGGCTTCCTCGTCGATCACCGGGCGCCGGGTCTGCCGCTCCTTTTCCCACTCCTCGTTCTTGAGCCGGATCTGGTTCTGCAGATCCCGCTCCTGATCGCGCAGCGCCGCCGCCCGCTCGAAGTTCTGGTCGCGGACCGCGTCCTCCTTCTGCACGTTGACCTTCTCGAGCGCCACCTTGAGCTCGGCGACCTCGGCGGGCGGCACCTGCGACGCGAGCCGCGCCCGGGCGCCGGCCTCGTCGATCACGTCGATCGCCTTGTCGGGCAGGAACCGGTCCGTGATGTAGCGCTCCGACAGCTCGGCCGCCGCGGTCAGGGTCGCGTCCGGAATGCTGATGCGGTGGTGGTCCTCGTACTTCTTGCGGAGCCCCTTGAGGATCTCCACCGTCTCCGGCACCGTGGGCGGCTCGACCACCACCGTCTGGAACCGCCGCTCGAGCGCCCCGTCCTTCTCGATGTACTTGCGGTACTCGTTGAGCGTGGACGCGCCGACGCACTGGAGCTCCCCACGCGCCAGCGCGGGCTTGAGCATGTTCGACGCGTCGATGGCCCCTTCCGCCGCGCCCGCGCCGACCAGCGTATGCAGCTCGTCGATGAACAGGATGATCTGCTTGTTCTGGGCGATCTCGTTCATGACCGCCTTGAGCCGCTCCTCGAACTGGCCCCGGTACTTGGTGCCCGCGATGACGGCCGCCATGTCGAGCGAGAGCACCCGATGGTCGCGCAGCACGTCGGGGCAGAGCCCGTTGGCGATGAGGAGCGCCAGCCCCTCGACGATGGCCGTCTTGCCCACGCCCGGCTCGCCGATGAGCACCGGGTTGTTCTTCTTCCGGCGGGCCAGAATCTCCATGACCCGCTCGATCTCCTTGGCCCGGCCGATCGTCGGATCGAGCTGGCCCTCGGCGGCGAGCTGGGTGAGGTCGCGGCAGAAGTGGTCGAGCGCCGGCGTCTTGGACTTCTTCTCGGACTTGGGGCTCGCGCTTGGCTGGCTGCCGCCGCTCGCGCCCGACGAGGCCTGGGGCATGTCGCTGCCGAGCAGGCGCAGGGTCTCGGCCCGGCTCTGCTCGAGGTTGACGCCGGCGTCGGTCAGCACCTGCGCGGCGATGCCCTTCTCCTCGCGCAGCAGCCCCAGCAGCAGGTGCTCGGTGCCCACGTAGGAGTGGTTGAGCTCCCGCGCCTCGGTCATGGCCAGCTCGAGCACCTTCTTCGCGCGCGAGGTGTAGGGCAGGTCCGGCCCGGCCGCCGCGGCCGCCTTCCCCTTCTTCACCGTCTCCTCGATCTTCTGCTGGATGTCCTCGAGGTCGACGTTGAGATTCGTGAGCACGGCGGCCGCGACGCCCTCGCCCTCGCGAATGAGGCCGAGGAGGATGTGCTCGGTGCCGACGTATTCGTGGTGGAGACGGGCCGCTTCCTCGCGGGCCATCTGCAGGACCTTCCGGACTCGATCAGTGAAGTTGTAGCCGTTCATCGCGGTACCCTACGTTGCTCCGAAGGCCGTCGCCGCGGCTCATCCACGGCGCCCCACTTCGGATTCCAACACTTTGCGCACGAACTGTGCCCGCCGGAGCGGAAGGTCGGCGTCGTCCGGCGAGATCCCCTCCGCCACCGCCAGGTGCGCCGGCTGCGAGTAGATCAGCAGCTTGTTCAGCGTGTACATCGCGACGTCGGTGATCAGGCCGACCCCGACCCCGAGCCGCACGCCGCTCAGCAGGTTCATCGCCTCGTCGAACGACAACGAGCGGGCATAGCGGAGCAGCCCATAGGCCCGCCACACCTTGTCCTCGATGACCGTCGGCGCGTCCCGAAGGAGCACTTGGCGCGCCTGCTCCTCGTAGTCCATGACCTGGCGGACCATCTTGCCAAGGTGATCGAGCAGCTCCTGTTCGGAGCTGCCCAGCGTGGTCTGGTTGGAGAGCTGGAAGAACATGCCGACGACCTCGCTGCCTTCGCCGTACAGGCCGCGATGGGTCAACCCGACTTGTGCCAGCCCCTGTAAGACCTTGCTGATTTCCTTGGTGAGGACGAGCCCGGGCAGGTGGATCAGCACCGATGCGCGGAGCCCGGTCCCGACGTTCGTCGGACAGGAGGTAAGATAACCGAACTCCGGGTGAAATGCGAAAGCAAGTCGTTGTCCCAGTTCGGTGTCCAGCCGATCCACCTCGGCGTAGGTCTGGTCCAGGGCGAAGCCCGAGTGCAGCCCCTGAATGCGGAGATGATCCTCCTCGTTGAGCATCACCCCGATGCGGTCCTGAATGAGCACCGAGGCGCCCGAACGCACCCGGCCCTCGCCCTCCAGACCGGCCAGCTCCTTGCTCACCAGGTGCCGCTCGTGGAGGAGCTGCCGGTCCATCCGGTCCAGCCGGTCGATCCGGTACCGGGTCGCCCGTCGGAGCAGGACGGATTCCCTGGCCGCGCTCTCCACGACCTGGAGGATCTCCTCCCGCGCCGTCTCCGAGCAGCGGCCCTGGAACACGTGGCTCGCGAGGTTCCGGGCCAGCCGGATCCGGGTGGAGAGGACCAGGTGACTCGAGGGGCCGCTGGCGTCGAGCCAGCCGACGCCGCCGTCGGCCAGGAGGCTCAGGTCGATCATTCCATCACCTTCAGGCGGTCGCGGAGCTCCGCGGCCAGTTCGAAGTTCTCCGTCTCCACCGCCAGCCGAAGCTGTTCCCGCAGGTCGGCCACCTTCTCCCGGGCCTCCTCGGCCGAAGCCTCCCGCTCCGCGTAGCGCTCGCCCAGGTGGTGGGTCGAGCCGTGCAGGCGGCGCAGCAGGTCGCGCAGCGGCGTCTCGAACGTGCGGTAGCAGTCGGGGCAGCCCAGGCGCCCGCTCTCGCGGAAATCCTGAAACGTGGCGCCACACCGGTGACAGGTGTCGGCCGAGCGCGCGCTCGGGGTCTGTTCCGGCCCTTTGCCCATCGCCGCCAGAAAGCTGCCCAGCGGCGTCTTCACCGCCGAGCCCGGACTCTCGACGCCCTTCTCGGCCGCGCAGCGCTCGCACAGGTGGAGCGTGGTGACCTGTTCGTTCACGATCTGCGTGAGGTGAATGACCGCCTCGCGCTCGCGACACTGGTCGCAGGACATCAGGGCATGGACTCCACGCCGGACAGCGGTACCAGGTGCCCCCCGTCCAGGGTGAGCACCCGGTCCGCCCGGCCGGCCAACAAACGATTGTGCGTGACCACCACGAGCGCCGTCTCGAACTCCCGCGCGAGGCGGGCGAACAGCGCGTGCATCTGCTCGCTGTTCGCGTGGTCCAGGTTGCCCGACGGCTCATCGGCGAGCACGACGACCGGATCAGCCGCGAGGGCACGGGCGACGGCCGCCCGCTGCTGCTCGCCGCCGGACAGGGCCGCCGGCCGGTGCGTCATGCGCCCGGCCAGCCCCACCGCGGCGAGCAGCTCTTCCGCACGCGAGCGGGCCCGATCCTCCGATTCGCCGGCGATGAGCAGCGGCATCATGACGTTCTCCAGGGCATTGAACTCCCGGAGCAGATGGTGGAACTGGAAGACGAATCCGATCTTCCGATTCCGGATCGCCGCCAGCGCCGCGGGACTCTGCTCGGCGTACGCCAGGCCGTCCAGCCGGACGCTGCCCGCCGTCGGCGTGTCGAGCGCGCCGAGCAGGTGGAGCAGCGTGCTCTTCCCCGAGCCGCTCGCGCCCATGATGGCGACGAACTCGCCGCGGGCCACCGCGAGGTCCACTCCCGACAGGACCTCGATGGGCGTGCCGTCACCACCCCGGTACAGCTTGCGGAGGCCCTGGGCTTCGAGGATCGCGCTCATTCGTGGCGGATGGCGTCGACTGGCGTGAGCCCGGCGGCCGAGCGGGAGGGATAGACCGTAGCCAGTACCGCGATGGCCAGGCTCGCGAGGACGACCACCAGGACGTCGTCGGCCTCGACATGCACCGGCAGATGGTCGATGAAATAGACGGCGGGGTTGATCTTGACCCAGCCCGACTTGTCGACCACGAACGACACCGTGAGCCCGAGCAGGAGGCCGATGGTCGTACCCACCGCGCCGATCACCGCGCCCTGCAGGAGAAAGACCCGCGCCACGGCCGGCGAGGTCAGGCCCATCGCCCGGAGGATGCCGATCTCGCGGGTCTTGTCGTTGACGACCATGGTCAGCGTTCCCACGATGTTGAACGCCGCCACCACCATGATGAAGAAGATAATCAGTCCCATGGCCAGCTTCTCGAGCTGGAGCGCGCTGAAGAGGCTGGCGTTCTGGGTCTGCCAGTCGAGCGTGCGATAGGGGTAGCCGAGGCGCTTCTCGATCTCCTGGCCGATGGCGGGGGCGTGGTCCGGGTCGTCCACCCGCACGGCCAGGCCGGACACCGCGGTCCCGAGTCCGGTGAACTTCTGGGCGACGTCCCGGCGGATCACGACGAATTGGTTGTCGTACTGGAACATGCCGGTGTCGAACAGGCCGGTGACCTCGAACCGCCAGAACCGCGGCACGGCGACGCCCACCGCGGCGTTCACCTTGGCCTGCGTGACGGGTACCAGCGTCACCACGTCGCCCGGATACACCGACAGCCGATTGGCCAGCCGGGTGCCCAGCAGGATCCCGCCGTCCACGTCCGGCTTGGTGGTGCGAAACGAAAGGTCGCCCTGCTCGATGGACTGCGGCAGCGAGGTGACCGAGCGGGTTCCGGTGTCCGGATCGAATCCGACCAGGTTGACCCCTTCCCCGTAGTCCTGCCCCGCCGTGATGCCCGCCTGGCTGATCACCTCCGGCGCCACGGCGAGGACCCCCGGCTGCTTCCGGACGATCGCCATCACCTTCTGCCAGTCGTCCATCCGGAGCCCCGCTCCGTAGGTCAGGACGCGGAGGTGGGGGTTGGCGACGAGGATGCGCTGGCGCAGGTCGTCGCGCAGGCCGTTCATCACACCGAGCACGACGATGAGCGCCGTCACGCCCACGGCGACGCCGCCGGTCGAGATGACCGTGTTGAGCGACGCCGTGCGCGACGAGCGCCGGCCCCGCAGATAGCGCCGCGCGATCCTCCACTCGAGCGCTTTGGGCCAGCGGAAAATGGAGCGGGCGTCGGCCCGCTCGGCCGGCGGACTCGCGCCCATCAGCCCTCCGGCCGCATGGCGGGAAAGAGGATCACGTCCCGGATGGACGGCTGATCGGCGATCAGCATGATCAGGCGGTCGATCCCGATGCCCACGCCGCCCGCCGGGGGCATGCCGTACTCCAGGGCGCGGATGTAGTCCATATCGTGCGGCTGGGTTTCCTCGTTGCCGGCGGCCCGCTGTCGCACCTGGTCCTCGAACCGGCGCCGCTGGTCGTCGGGATCGTTGAGCTCGCTGAACGCGTTGGCCAGCTCGCGCGCGCCCACGAACAGCTCGAACCGTTCGGTCAGGGCCGGGTCATCCCGGTGCTCCTTGGCGAGCGGCGACAACGGCTTGGGGTAATCGAGCACGAACGTCGGCTGAACCAGGTGCGGCTCGAGCACGGTCTTGAACACCTCGTCCTGGAGGCGACCGCCCGTGAGCGTGGCGAGGTCCTCGCCCGCGTTCCCGCGGCTCCGAAGCAGCGCGCGCATCTCCTCGTCGGTGGCGGTGCGAAGATCGAGCCCGCACCGCTCGCGCACACCCTCGATGAACTGTATCCGTGCGAACGGCGGTGTGAAGTCGAGCGTGGTGCCGTAGCGCTCGATCCGGAGGGTGCCCAGGCACTCCTGGATGACCCCGCTCACCAGCCCCTCGACCAGCGCCATCATGTCGTGGTAGTCGCCGTAGGCCTGATAGGCCTCGAGCATGGTGAACTCGGGGTTGTGGGTGCGGTCCATCCCCTCGTTCCGGAAATCATGGCCGATCTCGTAGACCCGCTCGAGCCCCCCCACCAGCAGGCGCTTGAGGTAGAGCTCGTCGGCGATCCTCAGGTAGAGCGGCATGTCCAGCGCGTTGTGGTGGGTGGTGAACGGCCGGGCCGCGGCGCCGCCGTAGAGCGGCTGCAGAACCGGCGTCTCCACCTCGAGGAAGCCGAGGTCGTCGAGGTAGCGGCGGATCCAGCCGATCGCCCGGGCGCGAAGCTGGAAAACGGCGCGCACCTCGCGATGCACCGCGAGATCGGCGTAACGCTGCCGATACCGCACCTCGGGGTCGCTGAGACCCCCGTAGGTCACGCTGCCGTCCGCGCCGCCGTCCTGGGTCTTCCCTCTCGGCAGCGGCCGGAGGGATTTGGAGAGGAGCGTAAGCGAGCCGGCGCGCACCGTGACCTCGCCGGTGCGGGTGCGAAACAGCCGCCCGGCGACCCCGACGTGATCATCCAGATCCAGATGCGTGAGGACGTCGTAGGCGTCGCCCAGCTGGTCCCGCCGCAGGTAGATCTGGATGCGCCCGCTGCCGTCCTCCAGCTTGAGGAACGTGGTCTTGCCATGGGACCGCAGCTCCGCAATGCGTCCCGCGACGGCCACCTCCGGTCCGTTCTCCCCCATGTCGTCCTGGTAGGCCTCGACCGCGTCGGCGGCCCGGTGCGACCGTTCGAACCGGTAGGCGAACGCGGGGACGCCCGCGGCCTCGAGCGCCGCCCGCTTTTCCCGGCGGGCAGCCTCGACGAAGGATCGCTCCTCCTCGCTCACCCGTACGCCGCCAGGGTCCCCGGCGTTCATGCCGCCTTGCTCCCGAACCGCTTCAGGTAGGCCTGGATGAACTCGTCGAGGTCCCCGTCCATGACGCGCTGCACGTCGCCCACCTTCATCTCGGTACGGTGGTCGTTCACCATGGTGTAGGGCTGGAAGACGTAGCTTCGGATCTGATTGCCCCAGGAGTTGTCGGTCTTGGTGGCCTCGATGACGGCGCGGGCGGCCTCCTGCTCCTCTACCTTCCGCTGGTACAGCGCCGCCCGCAGCATCTTCATGGCGGTCGCGCGGTTCTTGGTCTGACTCCGCTCCTGCTGGCAGGACACCACGACGCCGGTCGGCACGTGGGTGAGCCGTACCGCGGACGAGGTCTTGTTGACGTGCTGGCCGCCGGCCCCCGAGGCGCGGAAGACGTCCATCTTGATGTCCTCATCGCGGATGTCGATCTCGATCGTGTCGTCCACGTCGGGATACACGAACACGGACGCGAACGACGTGTGCCGGCGCGCCTGGGAGTCGTACGGCGAGATCCGCACCAGCCGATGCACGCCTTTCTCGGCCTTGAGGTAGCCGTAGGCGTACTCCCCCTTGATCTGGATGGAAACGGACTTGATTCCGGCCTCCTCGCCGGGCAGCAGATCGAGCACCGTGACTTCGAAGCCGTGCCGCTCCGCCCAGCGCACGTACATCCGCATGAGCATCTCGGCCCAGTCCTGCGACTCGGTGCCGCCCGCGCCCGGATGAATGGTGAGGAGGGCATCGCGCGCGTCATCCGGCCCCTGCAGCATGGCCTGGAGCTCGAACGCCTCGACGGCCCGGTCCAGCGCATCGGTCTCCCGGGCCACCTCCGCTTCCATTGCCGTGTCGGGCTCGGTCTGGAGCAGCTCGGCCATTTCGAGCGTGCCGGTGAGCCGTCCGTGGATATCCTCCCACGGGGTGACCCACCCATTGAGCGTCTTGATCTCCTGCAGCATGGACCGCGCGGTCTCGGGATTGGCCCAGAAGCCCGCGTCCGCCTGCGATGCCTCGAGGGTCCTGAGCCGCTCGGCCTTGGCGGTCAGGTCAAAGAAAGTCTCGAAGCTCGGTGACCCGGTGCTGCAGCTCGGTTAGACGCTCGACGAGATCGGCCATGGCGCATGTCCGTGGTTGGGATAAGTGAAAGATAGACCAAAGGGACAAGGAAAACGGAGAGGACGGACGACCTCTCCGTCCTCTCCGTGTCCTCCGGGCGCCCCGGGCCTCAAAAGATCTGCCGGCCCCCGGCGAGGATTTCGTTCAGCGCCTCCTTGAAATACGGCGTGCTGTCGGCCACGTCCTTGCCGACCTGCTCGGCGTACTCCTCCCAGCTCTTCCGGATCTCTTCGTCGAACAGCTCCTTAAGGTTCCCGTCACGCAGCCCTTCCTGCCGCTTGCCCGGGTGATACACGACCATGTCGGAGATGAGCGCCCGGGCGAGCCGGCGCGCCTTGAGCGCCGGGTCCTGGGAGAGGAAGGGATTGACGGGGCGGGTCCCGGTCGTCCCTGAGGGCCTGGGCGCGGCGGTTTGGGAGGCCGGGCTGCCCGATGCACCGCCTGGTCCGGCCGATGGGCCGGTCGACGGGCCGGTGGAGGACGGCCCGGTAGATGGGGGCGCCTGTGGCGCCGCAGCCCGGGCGCCGGCCGCGGTCGAGGCTGGCGCGGCCGGCGGCATGGCTGCTGACGCCGCGGGCGTGTGCGCAGCTGGCGAGGCCGGCCGGGGCGCGGCGGGCGGCACGCCCGCGGCGAACGGGTTGCTCGGGCTCATGCCCGCGCCGAAGGGGCGAGTCGCGCCGGCGCCGGTTCCCGAGAGTCCTCCCGTACCAGCGGGCCGCGTGGGCGCGGAGGGAACGGCCGGCGGCGGGAAGCTCGGCGGCCTGCCGGCGGCAGACCCGGGTGCATGGGCCGGCCCAGGTGCGCTGGGCGGTGCCGGTGCATAGGTCGGCGTGGGTGCATGCGCGGACGCGGCGGAGGGTGTGGAGGCCGGTGCTGCCATTGGGGCCGTAGTCGGCGGTGACTGCGGCGGCGGCATCTGAGTCGGGGGCGGCGGCGCTTGTTGAGGCACGCTCATTGGAGCCGCGCTCATTGGAGCCGCGCCGCGCGATGGCATTCCCCCGGCGCGGCCGAAATCCGACTCGGCGGAGGGGGCGGCGGGGGCGGACGCCGGCGCGGCGGTCGCCGGCTGGGCCGGGTGCCCCTCGCGGTCTACCGCGAACACGGCGCTGCAGATGCTGCAGCGGGCCCGCACACCTCCCTCGGGCACCTTCGCCGGGTCGACGCGGTAGACCGTCGCGCAGTTGGGACAGGTGACGTTCATCGCTTCATCCTCACGGCTGTTCTCTGGACCCCGCCCCGGACCGCTCGTCGCCGTTGGTGCCTTGGCGGCGATCCACGACGAAGACGGACCCCGGCAGGGTCTTGGCGTAGCTCTTCATCTCGGTGGCAAGCTCGCTTACCTGCGCCGGATGCGCAAACCGGCGGTGCCGGTTCGTCACAATCCCGATGGACAAGGTCATGAGCGGCACCCGGTGGAGCTGACCGCGCCGGTCCTTGCCGAAGAAATATCCCGCCCGGCGGTCCTGATCGTTGTACTGCAGCGGGATCAGGGTATCGAACACGTCGAGGATCTCGCCGCACACCGGGCTGATCTCGTCCGTGGGCACGACGAAGATGAAATCGTCCCCGCCGATGTGCCCCACGAACCCGCGCGGCCCGAGCAGCCCCTTCACCACGTCGTGCAGGATCCGCGACAGGAGATAGATGACCCGGTCGCCGTCGTAGTAGCTGTACCGGTCGTTGAATTCCTTGAAGTGGTCGAGGTCGGCGTAGCAGACCGCGAACTCCTGGTCCGACTCGAGCCGGCGGCGGATCTCGCGCTCGATCTCGGTGGTCCCGGGGAGCCGGGTGGAGGGGTGGACCGAGACGTCGCGCTCGGTGCGCACCAGCATCGCGTCCAGGCGGGCCCGTTGTTCCGCGGGCGAGAAGATGCCGGTTACCACCTCATCCGCGCCCGCGCCGAACCAGGCCTGGACCTGCTCGGGATGGTGATCCGCGGCGAGCACGGTCACCGGCACGATCGCGGTGAACGCGTCCAGCTTGAGCCGCCGCACCAGGTCCACGCCCTCGCCGACCGAACCGTTGCCGTCCACGAACAGCATGCAAGGATAGCCGCGGAGCACGATCGACTCGACCTCCTCCGGCCGGCCGAACCCGAGCAACGGGAACGCATTGGCCGCCGCCCACTGCCGCACGAGAGCGGGCACCGGACAGGCCTCCGGCGAAAAGAAGAGAATCGTCGGGCGTGTCCGCACCCGGTCGCCTCACGTAAAAGTTTATCGGAAGCTAACTTGGGAGGTCTCGCCCGCCAAGTCAATCGAGGAAAAATGCCCCGATCGCCACCAAGCCGTAGACCGCGAGGAGTTGGACGCCCTCGAACCAGTGTGACTCCCCGTCCAGGGTAATGATCGCGGTTACGACCGTCGCGAGGCCGAGCGCCGTCACCTCGAACGGGCTGAAGACCAGGTTCATCTCCGCCCCCGTCGCCAGACCGGCGAACACCAGGATGGGCGCGACCAGCAGGGCGATCTGGGTGCTCGAGCCGAGCGCGATCTGGAGCGACAGATCGATCTGCCCCTTTCGCGCGAGCACGACGGCCGCCGCGTGCTCCGCGGCGTTTCCGATGATCGGGATGATGATGAGGCCCAGGAAGACTTCCGAGAGCCCCAGTGCATGGCTCGACTCGGTGGCCGCGTGCACCAGCAGCTCCGACTCGACGGCAATGCCGACCGTGGCGAGCGCCAGGATCCCCAGCGCCTTGCGCATGCTCCAAAGCTCGCCTGCCGTCGGGTGGGCTTCGCCGCCGAAGAGCCGGCGATGCGTGCGCAGGGTGAAGAACAGCGAGCAGCCGTAGGTGGCGATGAGGATCGTGGCGACCGCCTCCGACATCCGCAGCTCTTGGAGCCGCGCCGCAGCTCCGGGGTGGGTCGCGTGGTACAGAGCCGGAAAAACCAGCGCCACCACGGAGAGCGCCAGCATGCCCGCGCTCACCCCCGCCCCCGTTCGGTTGAACCGGAGCTCGGCCCGGCCGGCGCCGCCCGCCATCAAGGCAAGCCCCAGGATGAGCAACAGGTTGCCCAGGATGCTCCCCGTGATCGAGGCCTTGACCAGCTCCACCAGGCCGGCCCGCAGGGCGACGATCGCGATGATCAGCTCGGCGGCGTTGCCGAAGGTGGCGTTGAGCAATCCCCCGATGGTGGGCCCGGTCCGGTGCGCTACGTGCTCGGTGGCCTCGCCCATGTAGCCGGCCAGCGGGAGCACACCAAGGCACGCCGTGAAGAACACCCAGACGGCCGGCGCATGCACCACGTAGCCGAGCACCAGGCTGAGCGGCACGGCGGCGAGCAGCACAAGACGCCACGAAAAGGTCCGCCCGGTCGGGCGGATGCGTTGCGCGAGGGCGGCAGGCCCCGGCCGGGTCCCCTCGCGACTCCGCGCGGGGCCAGTGGCGGGAGCGTCCTTGCCGCCCCTGCCCGATGGTCGCCGACGGGGAGGCGCTCCCGTTGCCTCGGCGGGGGCGCTTTCGGGCGCCTGGCCGGCTTCGGCCCCGGCGACGGCCCGCCGGACCTGCTCCGGTCCGGCGCCCGCCTCGCCGATCATCTTCCCAATCGTCCCCCGTGGCTCGAGCAGCGCGGCGATCAGCAGGTGCTCCGCCGAGAGGGTCGAGCCGCTTTCCCGGGCCTCCTTCGAGGCGGCCTCGATCAGCCGCTTGGCGTGGGACGTGTAGGCCAGCTCGTCGCCCTCACCGCGCGGACGGCCTCGTCGGCCGCCGGCCTGCAATCGTTGCCGCACCCGATCGAGGGGAAGCCCGAGACGCGCGAGCGCGCTGGGCCCAGGCCCGGCCTCCTCAGCCAGGAGCGCGAGCATGATGTGCTCGGCGCCGATCGCGTCGTGCTCCAGGCGGCGCGCTTCGGCGCGCGCCGCCTCGAGGGCGCGCTGCGCGCTCGGGCTCAGCGTGTGCGGATTGATACGCGGCGCCGCCCCCGCCCGATCCTGAGTCAGAGCGGCTTGGCTTCGTCGATGAGCATGATAGGGATGTCGTCTTCCACGGCGTACACCAGCCGGCAAGTGTGGCAGACGAGGGACTCGGGATCGTGGCGATACTCCAGGTCGCCCTTGCACTTGGGGCAGACCAGGATCTGGAGCAACTCGGGGGCCAGGGTCATGGGCTCTCCGCCTCGGGGAAGCCGAACCGGGTCAGGGCTGCCGCGCTCCGCCGCCATTGCGGCAGCACCTTGACCCAGCAGTCGAGATACACCGGCGCGCCGATCATCTCCTCGATGCGCTGGCGGGCACGGGCGCCGATCGCCTTGATGGTCTGGCCGCCCGCGCCGATGACGATGCGCTTCTGCGACTCGCGCTCGACGAACAAGGTGACTCGAATGTACACGGGCCGTTCGTCCTCGCGAAACTCCTCGACCTCCGCGGTGAAGCCGTACGGCAGCTCATCCTCGAGCAGCTCGAAGGCCGCCTCGCGGAGGAACTCGACGACGAAGAACCGGACCGGCTGGGTGCCGACGTCGCCGGGGTCGTGCTCGAACTCCCCTTCCGGGAGGTGCGCGCGGATCCGCGCGAGCAGGCCATCGAGGCCCGGCGGCCCGGCCGCCGACACGACGATGCCGGACGACGCAAGTTCGGCCCGCCGCGCCGGGCTTACCAGATCGGCCTTGGTGTAGACGGTGAGGACCGGCGCCTCCAGCGACTGTTCCAGCCGGGCCACGCTCTCGAACGGAGGCGCGGGCGCGTCCGGTGAAGGGTGCAGATGCAGCACCACGTGCATGCGCCGCAGGGTGGCGAGCGCGAGCTCCCGCATCCGCGACTGCATCAGGTACGCCGGCTCGAGCAGCCCAGGGAGGTCATGGAAGACATACTGGGTGTCGTCGGCCGTGAGCAGCCCGACGACGGGCAGCCTGGTGGCCTGGGCCCGCGGGCTCACGATCGCGAGGTGTTGCCCTACGAGCGCGTTGAGGAGGGACGACTTGCCGACGTTGGGGGCGCCGGCGAGGGCGACGTGGCCGGTTCTCGGCTGGGGCCGTTCTGGCATGGGGGAAAGGTAGAGAGGACGGAGAAGGCGGAGAAGGCGGAGAGGAAGGAGAAGCGCCGACGGCCAGCCGCCGGTAGCCTCTCCGTCTACTCCGTCTTGTCCGCCTTCTCCGTTCCTTCGAGCCAAAAAAACGAGCCCGAGCGCTCACGGAGCGTCGGGCTCGAAGGAAAAGGCTGGCGACGGCCTACTCTCCCACCATCTCTCAATGGCAGTACCATCGGCGCTGCAGGGCTTAACTGCCGTGTTCGGAATGGGAACGGGTGTGGCCCCTGCGCGCTAGTCGTCAGCCGATTCGGGGGCACGCCCGAACGTGTCGGGCGCACCGCGAGTCTGCGAGGTCCCGGGGGACCTCGCAACAATCGGCGGCATGGATGGTCAGTGCGAAGAATGGGAAGAGATCAAACTTCACGGGCGATTAGTAGCGCTCGACTGAAGAGGTTGCCCTCCGTGCATCTGCGCCCTATCAACCTGGTAGTCTCCCAGGGCCCTTCAGGGAGCTTACGCTCCAGGAGTGTTCATCTTGGGAAGAGTTTCCCACTTAGATGCTTTCAGCGGTTATCTCCGCGCGACATCGCTACCGGGCGCTGCCCCTGGCGGAACAGCCCGTACACGAGCGGTCGCTTCGTCTCGGTCCTCTCGTACTAGAGACGACGTCCCTCAACACTCCCACGCCCACGACGGATACAGACCGAACTGTCTCACGACGTTCTGAACCCAGCTCATGTACCACTTTAACCGGCGAACAGCCGGACCCTTGGGACCTTCTCCAGCCCCAGGATGTGATAAGCCGACATCGAGGTGCCAAACCG
>JAICJD010000263.1 GCA_025928645.1 Gemmatimonadales bacterium | reverse complement strand
GAATGCGCCGCGGTCACGTACGTCGCCTCACGCCGTCCCGCCGCCAGCCGCCGCCGGTGGGGAAGGAGGTTCCAGGAGACGCAGCCGATCGAGCCGAAGAGCAGCCACCAGGCCACGGCCTGCAGCGGCGGCAGCCACAGCCAGAGGCCGAGCACCAGCGCGGCGATCCCGGCGTGCAGGAGCCAGGCGCCGACGACGCCGACCCGCACGCTTCGGGCGCCCACCCCCAGTGCCATCGGGTAGAACTGGTAGAGCGCGCCGAACACCGACGCGGCGATCACGCCGAGGGTGAAGAGGTGGGTGACGGCCAGGACGCGTGGAGCGAGGAACCGCGCGGCGGCCAGATCGGGCGCGGCGACGACGAGCCCCGTGCTGCCGAGCACGAGCCAGGTCAGGGCGCCGACGTAGTGGAGGCCGGGCAGTCGAAAGGGTGGTGCGGTTGCTGTCGTCGCCACGGGTTCACGATAGTGTCATCGGGCCGTCGCGACCATACGGCGCGCGGCGCGGCGAGGGTCAGGCCTCGGCCAGCGCCAGCCCCGCGCTCGCGACCTCGCACCCGAGCTCCGCGTCACCGAACGTGGCCACTGCGCCGATCACGGTCACCATCGGATTCTCGAGGCCGTCGCGGTCCACCGCCGCGGCGATCGTGCCGAGCGTGGCGCGCGTGACCCGCTGCGCCGGTGTGGTCGCGCGCTGAATGCACGCGGCCGGGGTGGCGGCGTCGCGGCCGGCCGCGATGAGCCGCGCCGCCAGCGCGCCCAGACCGGCGCGGCCCATCAGCACGACCAGCGTGTCCGCGCCCGCGACGCCGGCGACGTCCACCGCGTCACCATCGCTCGTGTGTGCCGTGATCACGGCGAAGGACCGCGCGAGTCCGCGCGCGGTGACCGGAATGCCCGCCGCGGCCGGGGCCGCGATGGCGCTGCTCACACCCGGTATGACGTAGACAGGTACCCCCGCCTCGCGGCACGCCGCGGCCTCCTCGCTTCCCCGACCGAAGACGAACGGATCGCCGCCCTTGAGCCGGACGACGGTGCGGCCGCGCCGCGCCTGGTCCACCAGCAGCGCGTTGATCTCGGTCTGGGGGTAGGGTGCATGGCCGGGGCCCTTGCCCACGTCCACCAACGTGGCGTCCCGCGGCGCCTCGGCCAGCAGCTCCGCGCCGATCAGCCGGTCGTGCACGACGACGTCCGCGGAGCGGAGCAGCTCGAGCCCGCGCGAGGTGATGAGGCCCGGATCGCCGGGCCCGCCGCCGACCAGATGCACCGCGCCCGACGGTGCGCGAGGCGCCGTCATGAGCCGCGGGCGGAAACGGCGCGGCGGAGGCGGCGCGTGCCGCCGCGCCAGATCGAGGACGATATCGTCGAGACCGGGATACGTCCCGACCGCGTCGTCGAGCAGGAGCCGGCGCCCGTTCAGGCGCGTGTCGCGCGTTGGGCGGTCCTCCGGCGGGAGGCCGAGCCGCGTCGGGATGTCCAGGACCGCGTGGGCGCCGCCGCCGATCAGGAACGGGACGATCAGCACCGTGGCCGACCGGGGCGCCGCCAGGACCTGTTCGAGCGGCGGATCGTCGTCCAGGAAGGCGGCCTCGACGGTGGCCGCCACCCGCCGGCGACGCAGCGTTTCCGCGAGCCGCTCGGTGGCGGCGCGGCTCCCGGCGTGTCGCGGGGTACCGTGTCCCACCAGCACGAGCGCCACCTCCTCGCGCTCGAGCTGCGCCTCGCGCAGGCGCTCCGTGACCCGCCGTGCCACGAGCGGCGCCACGGCCCCATGAGTGCCGACCGGCGGCGTGATCCGGTGGCGTACGAGCGGAAAGCGCACGTTCCGCGCGAGGGCCTCCGGCAGCACCACATCGGCGTAGTAGCCCGCGCTGGTGAAGAAGGGGACCACGGTCGCCTGGTCGGCCGTGAGCTCGTCGAGCACGCCCGCGAACGACGGCTCGCCCTGGTGAAAGGCGACGGCGACCTCGTCGTAGAGCCGGCGCCCCCGAAGCGATTCGGCGAGCCGGCGCACCAGGGCGTTCGCGGCGGGGTCGTGCCGGGAGCCATGCGCGGCGAGCACCAGCGCGCCGCCGCTCACCGGGCTGCCTCCTGCGGCACCAGGTCGATCGTCGGCAGCTCGCGGCCGGTGACCACCGTTCGCCGGGCGCGAAGCCCCATGAGGCGCTGGTAGAAGTCGCCGAGGCCCTCGTGCTCCGCCCGCTCCGCCGCCCAGCGGTGGAGCAGCGGCCGCACGGTCTCGAGCAACGCGTCGATGGGCACGTCGGCGCGGTAGAGGTCGGCCAGGCGGTCGCCCGAGAGGCTGCCGCCTACATAGACGTGGTACAGGCCGAGCGAGCGGCCCACGAAGGCCAGGTCCGCGGTGTAGGGCCGGGCGCAGCCGTTGGGGCAGCCGGTCATCCGGATGGTGAGCGGCGCGTCGCGCAGGCCCAGGCCTTCGAGCTCGGCCTCGAACCGGTCGAGCAGCGCCGGGATCGCGCGCTCCGACTCGGCGAC
This sequence comes from Gemmatimonadales bacterium, assembly GCA_025928645.1. Taxonomy (GTDB): domain Bacteria; phylum Gemmatimonadota; class Gemmatimonadetes; order Gemmatimonadales; family GWC2-71-9; genus CAVVWJ01. The sequence continues at coordinate 159 of JAICJD010000263.1, read as the reverse complement.
CGCGAGCCCGCAGGTGGGGAGGGCGGGGCACGCCATGCTGAACCGGCGCGCGGCCGACAGCTCGGCCGGCAGCTCGACGCCGTGATGCCGGAGGATCCGCTCGACCGTGTCGACGCCGTCCGCGTCGAGATCGGTGAACAGGATGTTCTGCTGGCCGGT
>JAICJD010000114.1 GCA_025928645.1 Gemmatimonadales bacterium | reverse complement strand
GGTGGGCGCGATGCGCGTCGGCCTCGGCCGAGCCGCCGGTCCCGCGCGAGGCGCAGGCGACCACACCCGCAAGCAGAAACCACGGCCGGCGACCCAGCACGAGCACCTCCCGCATGTAGGTTGGCGTGTGCTCCAGAGTACGTCGGCCCCGCGAATCCGGCAACACTGTGACGCTGGTCGCGGACGCCCCTGTTCAGGCCTCACTAGCTTCGCCTCAGTCCCATGCGTCGGCCGTCGTGGCGGCCAGAATGGAGCGTCGAGCATGGCCACGCGCGTGGCCTGGTCCTCCCTCGCGATCCTCGCGGCCGCGGCGGTCCTCGGATGCGGCGGGTCCGCCAGGCAGGCGGAAGCCGCCAGGACGGTTCGGTCGTGGGATGCCACCGTCCGCCTGCTCGAACGGGCGGAGGGCAGCGGGGCCGTGCCGGCCGGGTTCGCCCGGCAGGTGCGCGAGGCGGCATCCCAGGGCCGAACGCGGGCCCAGGCGAGGCTCCAGCCCCCGCCCCCACGGCAACGCGCGCCATGAGCAAATTGTTCGAGATCGCCCTCGGCATCGTCACGGGCATCGGCGGGTTTCTCGAGACCGGCTCCCTGGCCACCGCCGCCCAGGCGGGCGCCGCCTTCGGCTATCGGCTCGCCTGGGCCATCCTGCTGGGCACGGTCTGCATCGCATTCCTCATCGAGATGGCGGGCCGGCTCGCCGCGGTCAGCCACCATACTCTCCCCGACGCCATGCGCGAGCGGTTCGGCATCACCTTCTTCGTGGTGGTCTTCGCCGTGGTGAGCCTGGTGTCGTTCCTGGTGCTCGCGTCGGAGATCGGCGGGGTGTGCCTGGCGCTCCAGTTCGCGAGCGGCGTGTCGTTCCGTTGGTGGGCCCTGCCCGTGGCGGGGCTCGCGTGGCTCCTGCTCTGGAAGGGGAACTTCGGCCTGATCGAGAAGGGCACGTCGCTGCTCGGCCTCGTGACCCTGGCGTTCGTGGTGGGCGCGCTGCGGCTCCATCCCGCCGCGGGCGCGCTGGCCTCGTCGCTCCTGCCGTCGCTCCCGACGCACGAGCCCGCCAAGTACTGGTTCACCGCCGTGAGCATCATCGGCGCGTCGGTGAGCCCGTACCTGTTCTACTTCTACTCCGCCGGCGCGGTCGAGGACGAGTGGGACGTGAGCTATCTCGGCATCAACCGGCTGGTGTCGGGGCTCGGCATGGGCTTCGGCGGCTTCGTGGCCGTGGCGGTGCTGGTGTGCGCGGCGCTGGTGCTCCATCCGCTGGGCATCCAGGTCGACCGGTACGAGCAGATTCCCCTGATCCTCGCGACGCCACTCGGCCGGGCGGGCTTCGTCCTCTTCGTGGCGTCCCTCGCCATCGCCTGTTTCGGCGCGGCGCTCGAGATCGGGCTGCAGCTCGCCTACCTCGCGGCGCAGGGGTTCGGCTGGCGCTGGGGTGAGAACCTGCGGCCCCGCGAGGCCGCCCGGTTCGCGCTGGTCTATACCGTGGCCCTCCCGCTCGCGGCTCTCGTCATTCTCGCCGGGGTCGATCCACTCAAGCTGACCGTCTTCTCGATGGCGCTCACCGCGCTGTCGCTTCCGATCACGGTGGTGCCGCTCCTCGTGCTCATGAACGACCGCATGTACCTCGGCGACCAGGGCAACGGCTGGGTGAGCAACGCCGCGGTACTGGGCATCAGCTTCATCGCCTGCGTGGTCGCCCTGGTGGCGATCCCGCTCCAGCTCTTCGGCGGAGGTTGAGGTGGAGCTCGCGCGCACGGTGCTGGACCAGCAGGTCATCGATGTGCACGACCACGCGATGGGCAAGGTGGACGGCGTCGTGCTCGAGCTGCGTCCCGGCCGACCGGCGCGGGTCTCGGCCATCGTGGTCGGCGGCACGACGGCGCTCTGGCGGGTCCACCGGGGGCTCGCGCGCTGGGCCGAGCGCAAGCTCGGGGGCGAAGGCCATCCGGCGCGCATTCCCTGGAGTCGGGTGCTCCGGGTCGGGGTGGACGTGAAGGTCGACACCGAGAGCGAGCGCAGCCCCGCGCTGCGCTGGGAGCGCTGGGTGCGGGACCGGATCATCGGAAGGATTCCCGGCGCGTGACCCAGGAGCTGCGGCTCGAGCGGCTGATCGGCCGCATCCTCACCGATGCGGTGGGGAACCCGGTAGGGCGGGTCGAGGACGTCGTGGCCGAGCCGGACGGCGACGACTACCTGGTGACCCACCTCGTCGTCGGTCCGCACACCCGGCTCGCCCGCTGGCTGGCCTTCGGGCACCAGATCCCCGTGCTGGACGCGGTCGGCTTTGGACGGGCTCCGCGGGTCCGGCGGATCCCGTGGACCTGGCTCGACCTGTCCGACGCCGACCATCCCCGGCTGCTCAGGAGCGTGATCGACTAGCCGTGCCCCCCGGCACGCGTGCTCCGATGTGACTGTCGGCACGCAGGCATCCGCGCCATGGTCACAGCGGTGGCCAGGGCGCGAAGATACGATTGGGCGCGGCCCGATCCGGTTCTCACGACTCGCATCCCTGTCCGGCATACATACGCCATTCCAGGAGGAACACCATGGCGCTCGAATCCCTGAACGAGCTCTTCGTGAACGAGCTCAAGGACGTCCTCAACGCGGAGAAGCAGCTCGTCCGCGCGCTGCCCAAGATGGCCAAGGTGGCGCAGTCGCCGGAGCTGCAGCAGGCGTTCAAGAAGCACCTCGCCGAGACCGAAGGTCACGTCGAGCGGCTGGAGCGCATCTTCGGCTCGTTGGGGCAGACCGCCCGCGGCAAGCAGTGCAAGGGCATGGAAGGTTTGGTGGAGGAGGGCAAGGAGATCATGCAGGAGGACGGGGCGCCCGAGGTCATCGACGCGGCCCTCATCTCCGCCGCGCAGCGGGTCGAGCACTACGAGATCGCCGCGTACGGCTGTCTTCGTACGTACGCCCAGCTGCTCGGCAACAGCGAGGCCGATCGCCTGCTGGAGCAGACGCTCCAGGAGGAGGAGGCCACTGACAAGGCGCTCACTGCGCTGGGCGAGGGCGGGATCAACCAGGCCGCGGCCGCGGTCGGGGCCGAGGAAGAGGAAGAGTAGCGGACGGCGCGGTTCCGCGGAGCGGAGAGGCGCCTAGCCCGGGCCCTCTCCGCTTCACCCTACCCGAGGTCCTCCGGCGCGAGCAGCACATCGCAGTACTCGAAGCGGCCGTCCCGGCGCACCCGCTCTCCGGCAACGAGGGGCAGCACGCGGCCGAAGCCCGGACCGGCGTAGACGCAGGTGTGAAACTCCCCTCGCTCGCCGCAGGGATCCACGCTCGAGGGCAGGTCGGCCAGGAAGGCGTCGTCGAACTGTCGGCCGGCGAACTCGGGCGCGAGCTGGGTGGTGTCCACGCAGGTGACGATCGCGCGGTAGCCGCGCCTGACGAACTCCCGGGCCAGGGCCGCCGTGTCTTCACCCCAGAGCGGAAACAGTCCCTCCCAGTCGAGCGCGCTCAGGAGCGCCTCGCGGTAGCCGCGGACATCGGTCAGGAAGAGGTCGCCGAAGGCGACGTGGCGGAGTCCGGGCGAGCGCTCCCGCGCGCTCCGGAGCGCCAGGGCGAACGAGGCTTCGTAGGCCGAGTTGTCGGCCCGTGCGGGGATGGAGGCCTCGATGAGGGGAAGACCGAGGGCCGCCGTTTGCGCCTCGAGCACCGCCCGGCGCACGCCGTGGATGCTGACGCGGTCATAGCCCTGGGTGATCGTGGTGAGGAGCGCGACGGCCCGATACCGGGAGTCGGCCCGGAGGGCCGCGAGGGCCAGCGCGCTGTCCTTCCCGCCGCTCCACGCGAGCACGACGTCGGTCATGGCACCGGCCATCGGCTCGCCCGGCGGGCAGCGGTCGGTTAGGCCGATCCTCGTGGCCGTCCGTCTCCCCCGCGGCCGTTGCCCCGCGCGTCCGGCGGCCGATTCTGCACGTACCGCCAGCCGAACCGCCCCTTGATGCAGAGGTTGCCGCGGGTGATGTCGTGGTCGAGCGGGGAGGTCACCTTCACGATCTCGTTGTCCTGCACGTGGAGCTCGAGCGTACACCCGACGCCGCAGTAGGGGCAGATGGTGTCGGTCACCGTCTGGCGCGACTCGTCCCACGTGCCCGCGTCCCGGTGGTCTCGCTCGCTCTTGAACATGAGCGCGCCGGTGGGGCATACGGCGATGCAGTTGCCGCAGTACACGCAGGCCGACTCGGGGAGCTGGACCGCGAACTCGGTCGAGATCCGCGCGTCGAAGCCGCGGCCCGCCACCGTGAGCGCGTAGGTGTTCTGGTAGTCCTTGCCGCAGGCCTCCACGCACTTGTAGCAGAGGATGCACTTGCCGTAGTCGCGCACGTACAGCTCGTTGTCCACCTTCACCGGCTGGATCACCGTGGCGGCGTAGTCGGGATCGGGCGGCGCGTGGTGCCCGGGCTGCAGACTGTCACGGAATCCGGGGGGCGCCGGCGGCGCGGGCGGACCGTAGCGCTCCGGCCGGGCGCCGTAGTCCTCGAGCCACCCGGCCACGTCCGGCGTGGTCGAGAGGTCCACCGACGAGGCCAGGAACTCGAGCACCATCTTGCGGCTGTGCCGGACCCGCTCCGAGTCGGTCTTCACCACCATCCCCGCCTCCACCGGTCTGGAGCAGGACGGCACCAGCACGCGCGACCCTTCGACCTCGACCACGCAGGCCCGGCAGACGTTCACCGGGTGGAGGGTGTCGAGATAACAGAGGGTCGGGATCTCCTTGCCCTGATGGCGGCACGCGTCCAGGATCGTGCTGCCTTCGGGGGCCTGCACCGTCTCGCCGTCGATCGTGAGCTCGACCATGCGGCGCGCCGGCCGGAGAGGAATCAGGGGAAGCGCGGTCGCGGTCATGCGGGTCGGGCTCCGTTGAACAGATGTAGACGCTTGATGGCCGATTCCACCGCGCTGTAGGCGGTCTGCCCCAGCCCGCAGATCGACGCATCCTTCATGGCGACCCCGATCTCCTCGAGCAGCGCGGCCTCCCCGTCCATGCCCCCGCGGGGGCGGCCGGCGAGGATCCGGTGCAGCGCTTCTTCCTGGCGCACGGTGCCCACCCGGCAGGGGACGCACTGGCCGCACGACTCGTCGCGGAAGAACGCGGCGATCCGAAGGAGGATGTCCACCATGTTGACGCGGTCGTCGAAGGCCATGATCACGCCCGAGCCGAGCGTCGCCTGCGCGGCCCGGGTGCCCTCGAAGGTGAGCGGCATGTCGAGCTCGTCGGGCCGCACGAACAGCCCAGCCGCGCCGCCGAGCAGCACCGCCTGGAGCTGCCGCCCGCCGGCGACGCCGCCGGCCAGGTCGAGCATCTGGCGGAGCGTCGTGCCGAACGGGACCTCGTACACCCCGGGCCGCGTGACGTCCCCGCAGAGGCAGAAGAGCCTCGGCCCGGTCGAGCCGGGCGTGCCGATCGCGGCGTAGGCGGGGCCCCCGATCCGGAGGATCTCGACGACGTTGACTAGGGTCTCCACGTTGTTGATCAGCGTCGGCTTGCCGAAGACGCCCACCTGCACGGGGAAGGGAGGCTTGTTCCTGGGCTCGCCCCGCAACCCCTCGATGGAGTTGAAGACCGCCGTCTCCTCGCCGCAGATATAGGCCCCGCCGCCGCGCCGGATCTCGATGTCGAAGCGGAAGCCGTGCCCCATGACGTCCTCGCCGAGGAGGCTGCGCGCCCGGGCCGTGTCGATGGCGTGCTGCAGCCGCTCGGTCGCGAGGGGGTATTCGCCCCGGATGTAGATGAAGCCCTGCTCGCAGCCGGTCGCGAAGCCCGCGATGGTCATCGCCTCGATCAGGCTGAACGGGTCGCCCTCCATGATCACGCGGTCCTTGAAGGTGCCCGGCTCCGACTCGTCGGCGTTGCAGATCAGGTAGTGCGGCCGCGCCGGCTGCCGCGCGACCGCCTCCCACTTTCGCCCGGTGGGGAAGGCCGCCCCGCCGCGCCCCATGAGCTTGGCGTCGGTGACCTCGCGGATGACGCCCTCGGGCCCGAGCCGGAGCGCGGTGCGCAGCGACTCGTAGCCGCCGTGCGCCCGGTACTCATCGAGGCTCGTGGGATCGATGACGTCCACCCGGCGGAGCAGGCGGAGCGAGGGGTCGCCCGCCTGCGGCAGGCGCCCGCGCGGCTCGAGGCTCGCAGCCAGCTCACCGGCGACCAGCCGCTGGAGGCCCGCGAGGTCGGCGTGGCCGAACAGGCGCTCGACCGGCTTGGCGCCGGCCACCGTGACGAACGCCGCCGGGGCCTGGTCGCACAGGCCGAGGCACGGGCTCCGGAGCCACACCGCGTCGTTCTCGCCGAAGGCGACGTGGTCGCCCTCGGGACCGTGGTGGTACGCGGGGCCGACGGTGCGCTCGAGCTGCTCGCACAGCTCCGCCGCGCCCTTGCAGCGGCAGGCGATGTCGTCGCAGACGTGGAGCACCCGCCGGGGCCGCGGCACCGTGGAGAGCAGCGCGTAGAAGGTGGCGACGCCGTAGGCGTCGGCCGGCGGCACCGTGAGCCGCTGGCAGACGTAGTTGAGCGCGCCCTCGCTGAGCCAGCCGATGCGCGACTGGATTGCCTGCAGGGCCGGCAGCAGCAGGTGCCGCTGCGCCCGCGCCTCGTGCCCGCCCTCCGCCGTGTGAGCGTCGCGGGCGTCACGCAGTCCTCCCTCCCACCCCGACTCGGGCGCCCCGAGGAACTGATCGAGCGCCTCGCGCTCCTCCTCGGTGGCGACTGCGTCCATCAGATGCAGGTCCAATTACCCTCCTGACCGCGAGGCCGCGTCCGCGGCCGAGCCGACCGCGTCGGCTGAGCGGATCGGCTCGAGCCGGACGGCGCACGCCTTGAACTCCGCCGTGCCCGACTGCGGATCGGTCTCGTCGATGGTCAGCGTGTTGACCTTCACTTCGTCCTGGAAGTGGAACGTCATGAACACGAGCCCGGGCCGGAGCGAACGGTCGATGTGCGCCGGGGCGACCACGCTGCCGCGACGTGAGGTGACCCGGACCGGATCGCCGTTCATGATGCCGAGCGCGTCGGCGTCCTCGGGCGAGATGTCCGCCGTCTCGCCGCGCCGGAGCGGGGAAGTGTACCCGCCGGTCTGGACGCCGGTGTTGTAGGAATCGAGCCGCCGGCCCGTGGTGAGCATGAACGGATACTCGGCGTCCGGCTGCTCGACCGGAGGGGCGTGCTCAACGACGGAGAACGGCGCCGGCCGGCCCTCGACCGGGTCGTGCCACAGCCGGCTGTGCAGGTACAGCTCGCCCGGGTGGTTCTCGTCGTAGCAGGGCCACTGCAGCCCGCCGGCCCGCTCCAGCCGCTCGTAGCTCATCCCGGCGAAGATCGGCGCCAGCGCGCGGACCTCGTTCCAGATCTCCTCGGCCGAGGGTTGGCCCCAGTCGTGTCCCATGCGGCGGGCCAGCTCGGAGATGATCCACAGGTCGTCCCGGGCATTGCCCGGCGGCTCGAGCGCCTTCTTGAGGCGCTGGACCCGCCGCTCACTGTTCACGACCGTGCCTTCGCACTCGCACCAGCTCGAAGACGCGGGGAGCACCACGTGCGCCAGCCTGGCGGTCGCGGTCAGGAAGATGTCCTGCACCACGAGATGGTCGAGCTCGGTCAGCAGCTTCACCGTGCGGTGCTGGTCCGCCTCCGCCTGGGCGGGGTTCTCGCCGATGGCGTACAGGGCGTGAAGCTCGCCCCGCTCCGCCGCGCCGAACATCTCGGTCACGTTCCAGCCGTACTGCGGCTTGAGCGGCACGCCCCACGCCTTCTCGAACTTGGCGCGGACGGCGGGCTCGGTGGTCCAGTCCTGGAAGCCCACCATCCGGTTGGGGATGGCGCCCATGTCGCCGCCGCCCTGGACGTTGTTCTGGCCCCGGAGCGGATTCACGCCCGAGCCGTACTTGCCCACGTGGCCGGTGAGGAGCGCCAGGTTGATCAGGGCGAAGACATTGTCGGTGGCGTTGTGGTGCTCGGTAATGCCGAGCGTCCAGCAGATGATCGCCCGGTCGGCGCGGGCATAGCTGTGCGCCGCCTCCCGGATGACCTCGGCCGGCACGCCCGTCTCCCGCTCCGCCAGCTCCAGGGTGTACCGCTCCACGCAGCGCCGATAGTCCTCGAAGCCCGTGGTGGCGCGCTCGATGAAGGCCTGATTGGCCAGGCCGGCGTGGATGATCTCCCGCGCCATGGCGTTGGCCAGGGCAATGTCGGTTCCGATATTGAGCCCGAGCCACTGGTCGGCCCACTGGGCGGACGACGTCCTGCGCGGGTCCACGGCGTAGAGCCGCGCCCCGTTGTGAATGCCCTTCAGCACATGATGGAAGAAGATCGGATGGTTTTCCCGGGCGTTCGCTCCCCAGAGGAAGATGACGTCCGTCTCTTCCACCTCACGGTAGGAGGTCGTCCCCCCACCGGCCCCGAACACCGTCGCCAGACCGACGACGCTAGGCGCGTGTCAAGTTCGGTTGCAGCTGTCGATGTTGTGGGTGCCGAACCCCATCCGGGTCAGCTTCTGCGCGAGGAAGTTGACCTCGTTGCTCGCCTTGGAGCAGCTGAAGGTGCCGATGGCGTCCCCGCCGTAGCGCGCCTTCGTGCGCTGAAACCCTTCCGCAGCTCGGTCGAGGGCCTCCTCCCAGGAGGCGGGGCGCAACTCGCCGCCATCGCGAACGAGTGGCTCGGTGAGCCGGGTGTACTTCATGGACATGGGGTGATTCTCCGAGTCGTCGTCATAACTCCTGCTGACGCATTGAAATGAACCCGCATCCGGCCGGTATCGCCAATCCACCGCTTGTATGGGGTCATAGACGGAATCTATCGACATCCGGGGGAATAGGAGGGTCGACTGGGGGCGGGGAAGCCCATTGAGGCCTCAGCCCAGTTCGGCGTTCGTGACCACCTCGTGCCCCGCGCCCTCGAGCGCGGCCCGGGCGCGCGGCACGTCCGCCTCAGGGACCAGCAGATAGTCCGTGTCGTAGGTCGCGATCGGGAAGACAGGGACTCCTGCCTGCGCCAACGGCACGACCAGCGCGGCCAGTACACCTACCAGGTGAAGCGGCAGCGGGCCTTGGACGCGAAAGGCCCGGTACCCGCGTTCCGCGGCGGCGTCCGCGGGCCCCGCGCTCGCGTCCGCCACGATGGACAGCTCGGTGGGAGTTCGCGTGATCGAGAGGAACTGCCGCGCTTCAGCGGTCCAAGTGGGCACCGCGCCGGCCGCCGGCAGCCGCACGAGCGCCAGCGGTTCCGCGAGCAGGTCGAGGTGCAGTGCGGTGCTGGACGTCTTCGCGTTTCCCAGTGTCACGGCGGCTCCTCGTTGTCGTCGGACGCTGCTCGGATGGTGCGAACCCAGGCTTCGTCTCCAGCCGGCGCCGAAACCTTGACGGCAAAGGTCGTCCTCTAGAACCAGCGGCGAACCGCGGCCCGGTACGACCCATACTCCGAGGGAAACCGCGCTTCGAGGTATCGCTCCTCCCTCGGGATGACCACGAAGGCCATCACGGCGACGGCGGGAACGAGCGTGATCAGCACGCCGAGACTGTTGATCCAGACGGAGAGCCCGAGCTGGAACAGCGAGAACGCGAGATAGATGGGATTCCGGCTGTAGCGGTAAGGCCCCGTGCGGACGATGGCCGTGGTGGGCTGGTCGCCCGGGACCGGCGTGCCGGCTGCCCCGAAGGTGCGGACCGCAGCCACGAAGAGGCCGACGGCCAGGAGCGTGAGCACGGCCCCGAGCGCGGTGCTGAGCGCAGGTGGGACGAACCGCGCGGGCCACGCCGAATGAATCAGCAGGCCGAGCGCGATGGCGCCCAGGTAGATGATCGGGGGACGGACCAGGCCCAGGTTTGCTGCGTCCGTCGTGGACGTTTCTAGGCGGCTGGCGTCAGGCGGCATTGCGGTCCGGAGCGGAACGCACGCGGATCAGCCCGGCAAGGCTCACCAGGGCCCACGTGCCCTCGAGCAGAATGAAGCCGTACTGGTGCTCGAGCACGGCGACGACGGTCAGGGCGGCCGATCCTAGGAGATTCAGCAGCTGATACGCTAACGAGGTGGTCGGCAGCCGACCGAGCTGACTGGCCGCAAACGGCAGGAGAATGCAGACCGCCCCGAGTACTGAAACGACCTGGCGCATGGCGTCCGCCCCGGCCCTCAAGGATGTGTTGCCGGAGGTGGCTCCCACAGCTCGAGGCGGTTGCCCTCGGGATCCATCACCCAGCCGAACCTGCCGTACTCCGAGCTATCCACGCGGTCGGCTACGGCGCAGCCTTCGGCCCGCAAGGCCGCCAGCACCTGATCCAGATCGTCCACCCGGTAGTTGATCATGTATGGCGAGGGGCTGGGCTCGAAATAGTCGGTCGTGGCCGGGAAGATCGACCACACCAGGGTGCTGGGTCGGCCGGCCGGACTCGTCAACGTCGGGCTGAAGGTCACTCCCCCCCACTCGCTGACCGCCAGTCCAAGATGGTCGCGATACCATGCGCCGAGCGCCACAGGATCACGCGCCTTGAAGAAGATGCCGCCGATGCCTACCACGCGAGCCGTCATGAGCGCTCCGAGAAGAGTTCCTAGGGCACGCTGAACTGGGCGTACATCCCATGCTCGTCGTGCGGGCGTCCATTCGCCGCGTCGCGCACCCGGCAGACCGTGCTGTACCGTCCCGGCTCGAGATAGACGTCGATGAGCATGGTGCCGCCGGCCGGCAGATTGGTGGCCCCGCCCCACGGCACCACGGGCGGTGGGCCATTCTGGGTATTCATCCACCTGATGAAGTCCCGCGAGCTCTTGCCGGGCGCGAGCCGGGACAGGATCAGCTCGTGGCGCTGCCGCCCGAGGTTGCGGACCGCGATGCGGTGCCACCCTCGGCTCGGCGGACGCGACCACGTGAACGTGTATTCGCGCAACGTGACCGTCAGGTCGGCCGCCGGCCAGGCGACCGCTGGGCCGGCGGCCGGCGTCACGGTCAGCTCCTTCATCATGCCCTTGGCGAAGTGGACCACCTGATCCGGACCCTTGACGTGGCAGAAGGCGACGTATCGTCCGGGCTCGAGCAGGACCGTCCCGACGGATTCGGCTCCATGCGGCACCGCGTTCGGTCCGCCGACCGCGTGCATCCAGCCGGGGTGCGCCCCGCCGGCGTGAAGCGCTCTGGCGACGTCGGCGAGGGTCTTCCCCGAGTCCATCCGATACAGCATGAGATGGTGGGGCTGCCGGCCTTCGTTGTGCAGGCGGAAGGTGGTCAATCCCGCGGCGAGGGTGTCCGGCATCGCGAACGCAAAGTCGTGGGTGACCACCGCGACCACGCGTGACCCGGCGTGACTCGGCGGCGCGGTCTGGCCCCGCAGGGTTCCCGTGACGGCGACGCTGCCGAGGAGTCCGAGCAGGATCGGGCGATGAATGCGCAGCATCAGCAGACCCTCACGTCGGGCGCACCAGTCGCGTCGGGTCGCCCAGTTTCGCGGTATGCCTCCGGACTTGCCGCAGGAACGGATTTTTCATCACGACTCCAAGGAGCGGCGCGGGAATTCCCCCGGCCTAGTCCACAAGCCGTTCCGCTGCCCACCACCCGAGATACAGCCCTGCGCCCGTCGCCACGGCGCTCGCGCAGACCGCGGTCATGACGCCGACTCGGGCGCCACCCCACCAGCCGAGGCTGCCGCCGACCGTAGCGCCAACCCATCCGAGCAGCTTTCTCATAGGCCCCTCAGGAAAGCAAGGTGACGCATGGATCCATCAACTAGTGGCGCGTCAAGGACCCGGGCGACGTGAGCGCTAGTCGCCGGTCGGGACGATGCCGGCGTTCTCCACCATCAGAATCACGGCGCGTTCCGGCGCCCGCGTGCGATGGACGACGCCCCTCGGCACCACAAATCCCTGCCGCGGCCCGAGGTCGATCGTCCGATCTTCCAGATCGATGAGGAAGTGCCCTTCGATGACATAGAAGAACTCGTCATCGTGGTCGTGCTTGTGCCAATGGTATTCGCCCTGCATCACGCCGAGCCGCACGACCGAATCGTTCACTCGGCACAAGGTCTGATTGTACCATTGGTCGGTGCAGGCGTCGACGAGCGACTGGACGTCGACGAGCTCCAGCTGATCGAACTCGATGTTGAGATGGGTGGCGTAGGGATACGCGGCCTGCGAGCCGCCGGGTGCGTCCGCCATGATGCCTGCCGTTTCTGGAGTTGTCTCTCCAATCTACGTTTCCGGATGCCTGTTTGCGACTCATTCGCT
>JAICJD010000132.1 GCA_025928645.1 Gemmatimonadales bacterium | reverse complement strand
TTCTTCCGGGTGCACCGCTCGGCCATCGTGAACCTGAGCCGGATCCGGGAGCTCTGCCCACTCTACAACGGCGAGTCGGTGCTCGTCCTGCTCGACGGCACGCAGCTCCGGCTCAGCCGAGCCCGTCGCGAGCAGCTCCACCTGGTGCTCGGCGTTACGGCGTAAGGGCCGATACCAGCACCTTCAGGAAAGGAGTCACCCTGAGCGTAGCGAAGGGGCCATGCCTCAGCTCATGGTTCCTTCTGGATCGCCCGGTCGAAGCGCCCGGACCACCGCGTGGCGCCCCCCGCCCCCCCGAATCTCACCGTTCACCCGCCTGAATCCTCCGTTCACCGCGGCCCCGCCGCCGTTGGCTGCAGGGTCGTTGGCGCCGGCCCGGGGCCCTCGTCTCCCTTGGCCGGGGAGGAACGAAGCTCCTCCGTACACGCTTCACCTCAGGGGGCCAAGATGAGAAGGATGGGATGGTTGATGCTGTCGGCGCTCGCCGTCGCCGCGTGTCGCGACTCGCAGGACGAGTTCACCGCGCCGTCGGCCGCGAGCGCCGCCGACGACGTGCAGGCGACATCCAGAGTAGGTGATCTCCGGGCCGCCCGGCTCGCGCTCCGCGCCGCCGACTCCGCGCAGGCGGCCGCCGCGGCGGCCCGCGGCGCGAGCGGGCTGCTCAGCGCCCTCGCGAACGACGCGCTGTTCCTGCTGCCGCGCTCACCGCTCGCGGAGGGCAAGGACGCCGCGCGCGCCCTGCTCGCCGCGCCGCCGGCGCCCTTCACGCCGCAGATGAAGCTGAGCTGGACGCCCGCGTTTACCGACGTTTCGCTCGACGGCCGGGTCGGATACAGCTTCGGCAACGTCAACATCACGGGCAGTCAGACGCCGGGCGTGCAGCCGGCGCAGTACATCGCGTTCTGGCGGCGGCGTGACACCGGCCGCTGGGTGGTGGAGGCGTGGAGCCTGTCGTTCGCCGGCGTTCCGGGAGGTCCGCCGCCCGAGTTCTTCCACCACCTGCTTCCCCCGCAGGAGACGCCCCCGCTGGTCAACCTCGCCACGGCGCGGCGAGACCTGCTGCGAGTGGACGCGGAGTTCGCCAAGGCGTCGGTCCAGCAGGGCCAGGCGCGGGCCTTCGGGAAGTATGCCGATGTGCACGCGGTGACCCTGAATGGTGGCGATCCCGATTTCATTCTGGGCCGGCAGGCGATCTTCCGGTCCCGCCAGGGCGGCGACCCGTCGGATGTACTCGACTGGACGCCGAAGTTCGCCGACGCCGGCCCGCACGGCGACCTCGGCTACACGGTGGGCTTCTACGTGTTCAGCTTCGCCGGCGGCCAGGCCTTCGGGAAGTACCTGACGATCTGGCACAAGCGGCCGGGCCAGGACTGGAAGTTCATGCAGGATGGTGGGAACAGCACCCCGCCGCCGGCCCCGTGAAGACATAGATGAGAACGCCCCGGACCGCCTCTCACCTGGTCCGGGGCGTTCTCGCCGCGCCGCGCCGCAGGAAATCCGATACCTTACAGGCATGACCGGTCGCCTGACCCGGACACCCCTCGCCGCTGAAGTCGCCACGCTGGATCCGGCGCGCATCGAGCGTCTGCGCCGCATCGGCTGGCTGCTCGACCGGTCCATCCGCATTCCCGGTACGCGCATCACCTTCGGCCTCGATCCGCTGGTGGGCCTGATCCCGGGTATCGGCGATCTGCTGGGCGGCCTCTTCTCGCTCTACATCATCCTCGAAGCCGCACGGCTGGGCGCGCCGCGCCCGCTGCTCGCGCGCATGGGATGGAACGTCGCCCTGGACACGCTGGTGGGCGAGGTCCCGATCCTGGGCGATCTCTTCGACGTCGGATTCAAGTCCAACGTGCGCAACCTGGCCCTGCTGGACCAGCACGTGCAGCAGCCGGTCGCGGCGCGGCGGGCCAGCGCGTGGTTTGCCGCTGCGCTCATCATCGGCTTGGCGCTGCTCGCGGTGGGAGCGGTGGTGGTGGCCGTGCTCTTCGTTCGATTCCTCTCCGGACTGGCCCAGTGACCGCTCCGCCCCGCGCTCCGTCCATCTACAGCATCGCCATCTTCGTCCACGACATGCCCCGCGCCCTCGAGTTTTACCGCGACGGCCTCGGGCTTCCGCTTGCCAAGCAGGGCTCGTTCGGAGCCGAGTTCTTCACCGAGGGCACCCGGGTCGGCGTGCATCCCGCGATCCACGCCGACGCGAAGGCGCTCGTCGGCCGTCACACCGGAATCACGCTCCACGTGTCCGACCTCCTCGAGTACTGCGGGGACCTCCACTCGCGCGGCGTCCGCTTCGTCGCCGAGCCGACCCAGCAGACCTGGGGCATCATGGCCATGGTGGCGGATCCGGACGGCAACGTCCTCGCCCTGTGGGAGGACCGGCTGCCCGAGACGGCGGAGCACGCCCATCAGAACCTGCACGTGGATCAAGCCGACGGCGCATCCTGAACCGAGTCGCTAGGCGAGATCCGACGGGCGGTACGGCGAGACGGCGAGCGCGGCGGCATCGCCCCGGAAGCCGTCCTCGACGATCTGGCCCTGCTGTTCCATGCCGTAGGCCTCGAACGGCTTTCCCGCTTCGAGCCGATAGTGATAGGGACTGGACCCGACCCCGAGCGCTCGGTGGAGCAGATCCCGCAGCTGGGTGAATGCGCCTCGGAGGAAGTAGCGCCACGCGCCCCACGCCTGGTATTGGCCGCAGTGCGTGAGCTCGTGCGCCAGGGTGGGCAGATCGTCGGCGCGGCCGTCCGGAAGGAAGACGTGGTTGCCGAGCGCGATGGACCGGCCGCGGCTGGCCCAGAGCACGAGATCGCGAAGCCTCCCGGCCGCGCCCGGGCCGGCCGCGCGGTGAAGGCGGACCCGGCTGCAATCGACATGGCGCATGAGGCCGTCCAGCCGCCGGCACTCGTCGGCGGTGAGCCCGCTCATTTCCCCAGGAACTCGCCGATCGGCGCCAGCGACTCGATGTGGTCGCAGAAGATCTTGAAGGTCGCAAGCAGCGGCACCGCGATGAACGCCCCGCCGACGCCCCAGAGCCACCACCAGAACACGAGCCCGATCAGAATGGCGACCGGGTTGAGCGTGAGCCGCCGCCCCAGCACGAGCGGCGAGATGAACTGCGACTGGAGCAGGTTCACCGCCAGATAGGCGCCGGGCACCATGAGGGCGTGCCCCACGGTCGGGAACGTCACCAGGCCGGCGAGGGCGAGTGTCGCGAGCAGGACGGTCGCACCGATGTACGGGATGAACTCGGCCAGCGCGGCCATCGAGCCCCAGAGCACCGCGTTCGGCATCCCGATCGCGAGCATCACGAGCGTCACCGTCACGCCGAGCAGCAGGTTCACGATCGCCACGGTGAACAGGTAGGTCGAGATGGAGGCCTCGGTCTCGCGGGCGATCGCCACGGCTTTCTTCTTGTCTTTGAGCAGCGGCAGCACCTTGACGAGCTTCTCCAGGAAGAGGTCGCCCACCGCGAGCAGGAAGTAGAGCAGGATGAGCGTCTCGAGCGCTCCGGTGAGCAGCGACTGGGTTGTGCCGAAGAGGCGTTCGCTCAGCCGAGGCCCGCGCATCACCACCTCCTGCGGTCCGCCCTTGTCGACCTCCGTCGCCGCCTCGACCTGCTCCGCGGTCCGGGTAACCTGCTCGACCGGCCTGCGCAGCTCGCGGAGCCGCGACTGGACCTTCTGGAGACTCTCGGGCGCGCGGGCTACCCACTGCCGCGCCGGGTCGGCCAGGCTGTAGGCGCCCAGCCCGACTGCACCGAGCAGCGTGAGCAGGACCAGGGCGGCGCCCAGCGGCTCGGGGATCCGGGCGCGTTTGAGGGTGCGGATCAGGGGGCTCAGCAGGAAGTCGAGCAGCACGGCGAGCACGATCGGCAGCAGGAACGCCCGCGCGAAGTACAGCGTGTAGAGCACGGCGAGCACGAACAGGCCCGTGATGGCGATCGAGCGCACCTCCATGCGCTCGCGGAGGGCGTGCCCCAGCTTTCCGAGGTCGGGCTGCTCGACCGCGCCGCCGGCCTCGTTCGGGGTGGCCGTCTCCGGCGCCGCCGGCGAATCCGGCCGGAACGCCTCGCCCTGCGCCGACGCCTCGGTGGTGCGACTGCCCATGGTATCACGCATTGTGTGAGGAAGACGCCCTTGTCCGCCCGTCCCGGCAGGCAGTAAGGTTACCCGGCGCCGGCCCGCCGGGCTGTGCGCCAGCACACGGGATGGCCCCGAGGAGAAGCATGTCGCGCGTCTGGCAAACGATCCTGTCGGTATGGGCGTGGCTGGTGCTCGCCCTCTGCATCCTGATCTGGTTTCCGGTGATGCTGGTGCTCCGGCTGGTGACCGCGCCGTTCGATCCCGGCCGCTATCTCGTGGGCTACGTGTTCCGTCGCATCGGCGTCGTGCACGCCGCGCTCAACCCGATGTGGCGCTTCCGCTGTAGCGGCGTCATGCCCGCCGATCCTCGCCACCCCTACGTGGTCGTCTCCAATCACGAATCGTTCGTGGACATCCTCCTCATCAGCCATCTTCCGTGGGAAATGAAATGGTTGACCAAGGCGGAGATGTTTCGGATTCCGTTCCTCGGCTGGATGCAGCGCCTGGCCGGCGACATCCCGGTGCAGCGCGGCTTCGGGCCAAGTGCCATCGAGGCCATCGCCAGGTGCCGGGAGATGCTCGAGCGCCGGGTCTCGGTCATGATCTTTCCCGAAGGTACCCGCTCCGCCGGCCGCGACCTGCTGCCGTTCAAGGATGGCGCGTTCCGGCTCGCCGTGGACGCCGGCGTTCCCATTCTCCCACTCGCCGTGCACGGCACGGGTACCGCACTCCGCAAGCACGATTGGCGGTTCGGCCGCTGTGCCGCCGTGGTGCAGGTGCTCGAGCCGGTGGACACCGCCGGGCTCACGGCGGCCGATGTGCCCGCGATCAAGGAGCAGGTCCGGGCCCGCATCGCCGAGGCGCGCGCCGCGCTGGCCCTGAAGCCTGCCCTTCGTTCAGGGTGACTCCCGGCCGCTTTCGAACCAGCCTCGAAGCGACGGGCCGGCTACGGCCTGCCGAGATCGGCCGGGGCGCGCACCCGTCCCACCGCGCCCGCGAGCGCCAGCAGGGTGAGCACGTAGGGTAGCATCAGAAAGAGCTGGTACGGCACCGCAAGGCCGAGGGCCTGGAAGACGTACTGCAGCGCGGTCGCCGCTCCGAAGAGCAGGGCGGCGATGGCCACGCCCGCGGGGTGCCATCGCCCGAGCACGACGATCGCGATCGCGACATACCCCCGCCCCGCCGTCATGTTCTCCGCGAACGTCCCGACCTGCGCCAGAACGAGGGTCGCTCCGGCAAGGCCGGCGAACGCGCCGCCGGTGAGGGTCGCGCCCGTCCGGAGCAGCCTCGTCCTCACCCCCGCGGCCCGGGCCATCTCGGCTGCCTCGCCCGTCGCGCGCAGCGCGAGACCGAGCCGGGTGCGGAACAGGACCCACCAGACGGCGGGCAGCGCGAGCAGCGCGACGTAGGTCGGCGCCGGCTGCGCGAACAGCGCCGGCCCGATTACGGGGATCCGCGAAAGCTCCGGTATCGCGATCGGCGAGAGCGTCGGCAGGGTGAGCCCCGCGCCGCCGGTACCGTAGGCCTCGCGATAGATCGTCCCCGTGAGCCCGACCGCGCCGAGCGTGATGGCCGTGCCCGCGATGATCTGGTCGGCTCGTGCCACGATCGACACCGCCGCGAAGACGGCGGCCAGCAGCATGCCCGCCAGCACTCCCAAGGCAATCCCGCTCCACGGGCCGGCCGCGCTCGCGCCGAGCGTCGCCGCGAGCGCCCCGGCCAGCATCATGCCTTCGAGTCCCAGATTGATCACGCCGGCCCGCTCGGCGACCGTCTCGCCGATCGCCGCGAGCAGCAGCGGGGTCGTGACCCGCACCGCGGCCGCGAGGAAGCCGCCGACGACCGGGACCGGATCGGTCATGCCGCCGCCTGCGCCGACCGCCGTCGCGCGGCCGCGTCGGCCAGGAGCACGACGACGATCACGACTGCCTCGACCACGTACACCGCGACGGCCGGCACGCCGGCCTCCCGCTGCATCGCACCGGCGCCGGCCTCGAGCGCGCCGAACAGGACCCCTGCCGCCAGCACGCCGAGCGGATGAAGCCGGGCGAGCAGCGCCACCGCGATCGCGGTGTAGCCATAACCGGGTGAGAGGTTCTGGAACAGCGCGTAGGAGACGCCGCTCACCTCGATGCCGCCCGCGAGACCCGCCAGCGCCCCCGACAGGAGCAGCGCCACGGCCGCCACGCGCCGCGCGTCGATCCGTCCGCTGATCTCCGCGGCGCGAGGTCCCGCGCCGACGGCGCGGAGACGGAATCCCCAGAGCGTACGCCCGAACACGTACCAGAGCGCGAGGCTCGCGACCACCGCGACCCCGAGCCCCGCGTGAAGCCGGGTGCCCGGCAGGACCGGCAGCCGGGCCGAGACGGCGATGGGATCGCTCTGCGGATAGATGTGCTGCGACTCCTGCAGCGGCCCCTGCACCATCAGGCTCACCAGCGCGTCGGCCACGAAGTTGAGCAGCAGCGTGCTGATGGCCTCCAGCACCCCGTAGCGCAGCTGAAGCCACACCGGCACGACCACCCAGGCCGCGCCCGCGAGCGTGGCCGCTGCGAGGACCGCCGGAATCGCGGCGGCGGCCGGCCGCCCCCCCACGTGAAGGCCCACAAACGTGGCCGCGATGGCGCCGGCGTAGAACTGGCCTTCGGCGCCGATGTTGAGGGCGCCGGCCCGGAACGCCAGCGCGATGCCGAGCCCCACGACCGTGAGCGGCACCGCGCGCACCAGCGTCGCCGAGGTGAAGGCGTACCAGGAGCCGAAGGCGCCGCGCCACATCGCGGCGAGGGCGGCCACGGCATCGTACCCCGCGAGCTCGAGCCCGGCCGCGAGCACCAGCCCGCCGAGCAGCACGGCGAGCGCGGGTGCCCTAGCGGCCACCGGTCACCATCAGCGCGCCGATCTCGAGTCGCGTTGCCCCCGGCGGCGCCTCGCTCACGAGTCCCCGCGCGGCGACGAGGACACGATCGGCGATGGCGAGCACCTCGTCGAGATCGCTCGAGTACAGCAGCACCGCCGCGCCCTCCGCCGCGGCCGCGCGCAGGCGGTCGTGAATCGCGGAGGCCGCGCGGAGATCCAGCCCGCGGGTCGGGTTCTCCGCGACCACCACGCGCGGCCGGCGAGCCAGCTCCCGGGCGATCACGAGCTTCTGCTGGTTTCCCCCGCTCAGCGATGCGGCCGGCGCGTCGGGCCCGGAAGCCACGATGTCGAACTCGCCGATCAGCGACGCGGTGCGCGCCCGCGCCGTCCGCCAGTCGAGCCGGCCGCGGCGAAGCCATGGGTCGTCGGCCCGGGAGCCGAGCACGACATTCTCGGTCAGCGTCAGCGATGGTATGATGCCTTCGGTCGTCCGGTCTTCGGGAACGAACGCGATCGGTCCGGCGACCTCGCGCCGCCCGCGCAGCGGCTGGATCCGGCCGGCCACCGCGCGGAGCAGCTCACGCTGCCCGTTGCCCTCCACCGCGGCGACCCCGACAATCTCTCCCGCGCGGATGCTCAGGGTGGCGCGCCGCACGGCAATGCCGTACCCGGATTCGCGCGGCACTTCGAGCTCTTCGAGCCGGACCAGCACGCCATCGGCCACGGCACTCCGGTCGGCGGGCGGCGTGCGGACGCGGCGCGCCGCCTCGCCCAGCATCGCCGACGCGAGCGAAGCGGCGGACTGCCCGGCGACCGGCCCGTCGAAGACGACGGCACCCTGGCGCAGCACCGTCACCCGCTCGGCCGTGGCCAGCGCCTCGTCCAGCTTGTGGGTGATCAGCACGGCGGCTCCGCCCGCCGCGGTGAAGCGGCGGATGACCTGCAGCAGCTCATCCGCTTCGCCGGGCGTGAGCACCGCGGTGGGCTCGTCGAGCAGGAGGATGCGGACGTCCGCGGCGAGCGCCTTCACGATCTCGAGCCGCTGCTTGAGTGCGACCGACAGCTGGCTCACGCGCGTCCCGGGATCGAGCGGAATTCCGACTCGCTCGGCGGCCGCGCGGACCCGGGGGTGGAGCACGCGGGGAGCGACGTCCCAGCCCGTGGCGAGCGCGACGTTCTCCGCCACCGTCATGGCCGGCACCGAGGTGAAGTGCTGGTGCACCATGCCGATGCCGAGGCGCCGCGCCGCTCGCGGCGAGGAGATCGAGCGGCCGACGCCGTCCACCAGGATCTCGCCCGCATCGGCCCGGACCAGCCCGTAGGCCACGTGCATCAGGGTCGACTTGCCCGCGCCGTTCTCCCCGAGCAGGGCGTGGACTTCCCCGGGCATGAGCGTGAAATCGGCCCCGCGCAGGGCCTGCACGGAGCCGAAGCGTTTCCGGATGCCTCTGAGCGCGAGCGCCGCGGGCACGCTCACAGGCCGGTAGGGTGGTCGTGAAATTCCCACTCGAGGTCGAACCGCTCCGCCAGGTGCGAGGCGAGCGCCTGCACGCCGAGCGTTTCGGTCGCGTAGTGGCCCGCGAAGATCACGTTGAGGCCCAGCTCGATCGCGTCGAAGTAGGTGTAGTGCGCGCCTTCGCCGGTGATGTAAGTATCGAGCCCAGCCTGGCGGGCGGCGCCGATCATGCTGCCCGCGCCTCCAGTGATGATGCCGATGCGTCCGACCCGCTCGGGCCCCCCGGCAATGAGCCGCGCCCCAGCGCTCGTGATGCCGAGCGCATGGTTCACCTCCGCCACCAGGGCGTCGCGCGAGGCGAGCCGTGCCGGCGCCTGACCCCAGACGCCGATCGGCACGCCCTTGTAGTCGCCGAACCAGCCTTCGACCGCCAGGCCGAGACGCTCGGCGAGAACGACGTTGTTCCCGACGGCCGGATGCAGGTCCAGCGGGATGTGCGCGGAGTAGACGGCGACGTCATGGTCGAGGAGCGCGGCCACCCGCCGGTAGCGGCGGTCGGTCAGCGGGACGTTGCCGTCCCAGAAGAGGCCGTGGTGGACCAGCAGGAGCGGCGGCGCGGGCTGGTCCGGCGTCTCGGCGATGACCCCGTCGATCGTCGCCTGCGAGGCGTCCACCGCCGCGACGATGCTGCCGATGAGGCCCTGGTTTTCCACCTGGAGACCATTGACCGCGTTGCGCTCGTCGGGCACCTCGCGCACGCGCAGATACTCATCGAGGTAGGCAACGACCTCTGCCAGAGGCACCGGGGCGCCGGCGGACGCGTCGGCACTCATTGCGCCGCGTGGACCGCGAGGTTGGTTGGACCACGGCTCACGCGGGTCGGCTGCGCCGCGGGATGGATGGTGCCCGCGACGATCGAATCGGCCGCGGCCCGCACCCACGCGGTGAGCGCCGGCGGCACGAGCGAGTCGAGGGCGTGGTTCGGCTCATAGCGGACCACGCCGCTCTCGAGGCCGAACGATTCCACCTTGGGGCGGAAGGTCCCGGCCTTCACTTCCTCGCCCACCAGCAGAAACGCCCGAGGCAGATCGATGATCGCATTGCCCACGACCCGCCCCGGCGCGAGCGCGGACTGGTCGGCGTTGGCGCCGAAGATGTACACCCCCGGCGATTCCTTCACCGCCTGGAACACCCCGAGCGCCGCCGCATCCGCATTGTGGTGGAACATGTCCGCTCCGACTCGAATGAGCGCCAGGGCCGCCTCCCGCCCAGCGGCGGCATCGTCGAAGCTGTTGAGGTAGATATCCCGGGTCTTGACCTTGGGGTTCACGGCCTTGGCCCCGTTGACCCAGCCATCGTAAGCTGCCTTGATCGGAGGCAGCTCGACGCCTCCCACGAACCCGAGCACGTTGGTCCGGGTAAGTCCCCCCGCCACCATCCCAGCCAGGTAACTCGCCTCCTCGAGCCTGAAGATCAGCGGGGCGACATTGTTCCGAGCCCGAGACCCCGAAGTGACGACGAAGGCGGTTTTCGGGTATTCGGCGGACACGCGCTCGGCCGCGCCCTGGAACTCGAAGCCATGAGCAAAGACGAGGTCGTAACCCTGGGCGGCGTAGGCTCGGAGAGCCTCGTCCTGCTCGGCCGGCGTGCGCGCCTCGACGTGGCTGACGGCCAAGCCGAGAGAGTCGCGGATGGCCTGAAGACCGGCGTACGCCCCGGAGTTCCAAGCCGCATCCGCGACGCTCCCCGGGGTGATCAGGCCAACCCGGAGTGTGGCGCTCTTGGGGGGCGAAGCATGACACCCAATAAGCAACAGCAAAAGAACACCGTAGCGCCAGTTTAAGCGCAGCGGAGGCATTCCGCCCGGGGGCATAGAGGCAAAACGCTGATTGTCCACAACTTAGGGTGGCTTATCAACCCTTGTGCATATCCGGGGAGGCCGGGGGCGTTGCAGAGTGGTCCATCTTCACCTCCCCTGTCACCTTCGCCCCCTCGACGATGGCGAT
>JAICJD010000104.1 GCA_025928645.1 Gemmatimonadales bacterium | reverse complement strand
GGGCTGGTGACGGGATATTTCCACCTGAGCCGGGCCGCCGTCGCGGCCGGCGACACCGTCGCGGCGGGTGAGATCATCGGCGCGGTGGGCCGGAGCGGCCGGGTGACGGGCCCGCACCTGCACTGGATCGCGCGCTACGGCGCGATCACGGTGGACCCGATGTCGCTCTTCCGGCTCACGGCCCCCAAGCCGTTCGGCGCCCGGCGCGGGAAGCGCTGATCGCGATTACCGCCTGCTGAGCCGTTCGTGCAGGACGGGCTGTACGCCTTTCGGATCGGCCTTTCCCTGACTCCGCTTCATCACCTGTCCCACGAAGAACCCCATCAGCTTCGCCTCGCCGGAGCGGTAGCGCGCCACCTCGCCGGGGTGCGCGGTGAGCACCTCGTCCACCCACGCGGAGAGCGCGCCCTGGTCGCGTACCTGGACCAGGCCGAGCCGGTCGGCCGCGGCTCGAGGGTCCTGATCCGGATGCTGGGCCAGCTCGGCATAGATCCGGCGCGCGGCCTGATGGCTCACCACGCCGTCGCGCACCAGCGTCACCAGCGCCGCGAGCCGCGGGGCGCCCACCGGGAACCCGCCGGTCTCGTTGAACGAGCTCATCACGTCACCCATGACCCAGTTGGCCGCCATCTTGGCCTCGACGCCCGCCGCGACGACCGACTCGAAGTAGTTCGCCAGGTCCATTTCCCCCGTCAGGACTAGCGCGTCGTACGCCGGAATGCCGTAGTCGGCCTCGAGGCGCGCCCGCCGCGCCTCGGGCAGCTCGGGCAGCGCCGCCTGCTGTTCCGCGATCCATCCGGGCGCGAGCACGAGCGGCGGGAGGTCGGGATCGGGGAAGTAGCGGTAGTCGTGGCTCTCCTCTTTTGAGCGCAGCTCCCGGACCTCCCCGGCGCCCGCGTCGAACAGCAGCGTGACCTGCGCGATCCGCCCCCCCGTCTCGGCCAGCCCGATCTGGCGGGTACGCTCCGCCTCGAGCGCGCGCTCGACGTTGGCGAACGAGTTGAGATTCTTGACCTCGGTCTTGGTGCCGAGCGCGGTCTCCCCCGGGGGGCGGATGGAGATGTTCGCGTCCACCCGCAGGCTTCCCTGCTCCATGCTGCAGTCGCTCACGCCGGCATAGACCAGGACCTGGCGCAGCGTCGTGAGGTACGCGCGAGCCTCGGCCGGGCTCCGGATGTCCGGCTCGCTCACGATCTCGGCGAGCGGCGTGCCGGCGCGGTTGAGGTCCACCGCGGTCTTCCCCGGAAACCGGTCGTGAAGGAGCTTGCCCGCATCCTCCTCGAGATGCAGCCGCGTGATGCCGGCCTCGATGCGGCCCCGCTCCGGCGACTCGAAGGCCACGCGGCCCCGGGTGGCGAGCGGCTGATCGAACTGGGAGATCTGATAGCCCTTGGGCAGATCGGGGTAGAAGTAGTTCTTCCTCGCGAATACGCTGATCTCGTGCACGGTACAGCCGAGCGCCAGGGCCCCGCGGGCCGCCAGGCGCACCGCCTCCGCGTTCGGCAGCGGCAGCGCGCCGGGCAGTCCGAGACAGGTCGGGCAGACGTGCGTATTCGGTGGATCGCCGAACGTGGTCCGGCAACCGCAGAACATCTTGGTCCGGGTGCGGAGCTGCACGTGCACCTCGAGGCCGATCACGGTCTCCCACGCCATCAGCGGACCTCCGCGTCTGCCCCTAGCGCGCGCTCGAGGGCCGCGGCGGCCGCCAGCATGGCCTCGTCCTCGAAGAACGGGCCGATGAGCTGCGCGCCCACCGGCAACCCCTCGCTCCGGCCGACCGGCAGGCTGAGCGCCGGCAACCCGGCGAGGCTGATCGCGCACACGAAGACGTCGGCCAGGTACATGGCCACCGGATCGCCGGTCTTCTCGCCGGCGCGAAAGGCGGGCGTGGGTGTCGTGGGCGTGAGGAGGAGATCGACGCCGCCCGTAAAGGCGCGCCGGAAGTCATCGGCGATGAGCTTGCGGACCCGCTGCGCCTTGCGATAGTACGCGTCGTAGTATCCGGCGCTCAGCACGTAGGTGCCGATGAGGATGCGGCGCTGCACCTCGGGGCCGAAGCCCTCGCCGCGGGTGGCCTGGTAGAGCGCCTGGATGCCGCCGGCCGCGCCGATCCGGCGTGGCCCGTAGCGCACGCCGTCGTAGCGGGCCAGATTCGCCGCCGCTTCGGCGGGGGCCACGATATAGTAGGTCGGCACCGCGAACGCGGAGTGCGGGAGCGAGACGTCGACCAGCTCCGCGCCGAGCTCGCGCGTCGCGCGCCTGGCTCGCTCCATCCCGGCCGCGACGCCCGGATGCAGGTCGGCCGGGAAGTACTCCCGCGGAAGCCCGATCCGAAGTCCCCGGAGATCGCGGCGCGGCTCGGGCCGGCGCATGGAAGGCCGGTCGAGCGTCGTGCGGTCGAGTGGATCGTGGCCGCTCATGGCGGCGAGCACGCGTGCCGCGTCGTCGACGGTGCGTCCGAACACGGAGATGCAGTCGAGCGACGAGCCGAACGCCACCAGGCCGAAGCGGCTCACCCGTCCGTAGCTCGGTTTGACGCCGACGACGCCACAGAAGCTGGCCGGCTGGCGCACCGATCCGCCGGTCTCCGAGCCAAGCGCGGCGGGAACCACGCCGGCCGCCACCAGGGCGGCCGAGCCGCCGGAGCTGCCGCCGGGCACGCGGCTCGGGTCGAGCGGGTGCACGACCCGGCCGAAGGCGGAATGCTCCGTCGACGAGCCCATGGCGAACTCGTCCATGTTCGCCTTGGCCGCCACCATCGCGCCCGCCCCCCGCAGCCGGGTGACCGCGGTGGCCTCGTACGGGGAGACGTAGCCGGCGAGGATGCGCGAGGCGCAGGTGGTGGGCGCGTCGGTGGTGACGATGTTGTCCTTGAGGGCGATCGGCATGCCGTGGAGGCTTGAGTCCGCCGGCAGGGCCTCGACCCGGCGGGCTTCGGCGTCGAGCAGCTCCTGAGACCAGTACAGCGTGGCGTTGAGGCCGGCGGCGTCGGCCGCGGCCAGCCGCGCGCCTGTGTCGCGCGCGACGGCCGCCGCGCTCACAGGTCCTCCATCGCGCCGTGCCGGGGAACCAGGAAGAACCCTTCCGCGAACTCCGGCGCGAACTCGGCCGGCGGCCGCGCCAGCGGGACGGGGCCGGGCACGTCGTCCCGCAGCGTGACCTGCGCCGGGCCGGGAAGAAACGGGTCGTCCGGGTCGGATTCGCCCGCCTGAGGGTCGGCCGCCGCCTCGGCGGGCAGCCGGTCGAGCTGGGCGACGTAGTCCACGATCCGGTTGAGCTGGTCCACGAGACGCGGGAGGTCCTCGTCCCTGACCGCCAGCTCGGCCAGCCGCGCCACGTGGAGCACGTCGTCGCGGCCGATGCTCATGCGCTCTCCCACTCGCGCTCGAGCCCCGCATAGGCCACGAGCAATTGCTTCACGCCGACCTCCGCATCGTCGAAGGCGACCGACACCTTCAGGTCGCGGCCGGTGCCGGTGAGCCCCTGGATCGTGCCGCTGCCGAACCGGCGATGGCGAACGCGCTCGCCCTTCACGTAGCGCGGTGCGTCCTGCGAGGCCTCCTCCGGCTGGCCCGCCGGCGCCGATTCGACCCGCCGGGGCCCCGCGCGGTCGCCCCGGGCGAACGCCGACTCGCCCGAGCGCCGCTGGGCGCGGCCCGCCGACCGCCAGTCCGGCGCCCACAGCGACGTGGTTCGCCGTTCGTCCAGGATGGCGGCCGGAAGGGCGCGGAGAAAGCGCGACGCCATGCCCGGGCGAAGCTCGCCGCCCCGGCGCCGGGCCCGAGCCCAGGTGAGGTACAGCTTGTCCTTCGCCCGGGTAAGGCCGACATAGCAGAGGCGGCGCTCCTCCTCCAGGCCGTCCGGCTGCTCTTCGGCGCGCGCGAGCGGAAACAAGCCCTGCTCCAGCCCGGTGAGCACGACCACGGGCCACTCGAGGCCCTTGGCCGTGTGGAGCGTCATAAGCGTCACGCCGTCCTCGCGGCCGACCACGCTGTCGGCCGACGAGAGGAGCGCGGCCTCGGCGAGAAACCGCTCGAGCGGCGTGCCCTCGGCGCCTTCGGCGACCACCTCGGACCAGTTGGCCGCGCTGGCGACGAGCTCGCGCACGTTCTCCCAGCGGTCGGCGCCTTCGGGGCCCTCCGCGTGAAGCACCGCCTCGTAGTCGATGGCCCGAATGACTTCCTCGAGCACCTCGGCCGGCGGCTTGTCGCGAATCCGCCCCGCGAGGCCTTCGATGAACGCGGCCAACGCGCGGAACGCCTCGCGCACGTTGGGCCGCAACTCGGCGATGGCCTCCGCCCCGGCCGCCGTGGCCAGCAGCGGCTTGTGCCACTGGACCGCGGTCCGCTCGAGGATGGCCAGGCTGGTCTCGCCCAGGCCGCGGCGCGGCACCCCTACCGCCCGAAGGAAGGCCTCGTCGTCCGCCGGGTTGGTGAGCAGGCGGAGGTACGCGAGCAGGTCCTTGACCTCGCGCCGCTCGTAGAAGCTGATCGAGCCGATCAGGCGGTAGGGAATGCCCGCCCGGCGGAACGCCTCTTCGAGGGCGCGGGACTGCGCGTTGGTGCGGTACAGCACGGCCATGTCTTCGTAGCGCCAGTCGCCGGCCGCGCTCCGCCGCTCGAGCTCCCGCACCACCCACTCCGCCTCGTCGCGCTCGTCGGCAGCGGCGAGTAGGGTGACGGCTTCCCCGCCGCCCCGCCGGGTCGTGAGCGTCTTGCCGAGGCGACCCGTGTTCTCCGCGATCACGCCGTTGGCCGCGTCGAGCACCACCTGGGTGGAGCGGTAGTTCTCCTCCAGCCGGACCAGCCGGGCGCTCGGGAAGTCCTTGAGGAAGTCCTGCATGTTCCGAACGTCGGCGCCGCGCCAGCCGTAGATGGATTGGTCGTCATCGCCGACCACGCACACGTTGCCGTGCGCCCCGAGCAGCCGGATGAGCTGATACTGGGCGCGGTTGGTATCCTGGAACTCGTCGACCAGGACGAAGCTGAACTTGTTCTGGTAGTACTGCAGCCGGTCGGGATGCTCGGCGAACAGCGTGAGCGGGTGCAGCAGCAGGTCGTCGAAGTCCATCGCGTTCGCCGCCTTGAGCGCCGGGCCCATGGCGGCATACACGTCGGCGGACACCTGGACCAGCCGGTCGAACGGCCCCGCGGCCGCGGCAAGCTCCGACGGCGGCGTCATGCGGTTCTTGGCGCTCGAGATGACCGCCTGCACGGCCCGCGGCGGAAACAGCTTGGTCGAGTGGCCGCGCTGGTCCATGAGCCGCCTGATCAGGCCGAGCCGGTCGTCCTCGTCGTAGATGGTGAACTGCGAGCCGAAGCCGAGCCGGGGCGCCTCGCGCCGGAGCAGCCGCGCCGAGAGGGAGTGGAACGTACCGATCCACAGGCCCGACGGATCGCGCGCGAGCAGCCGCCCGATCCGGTGCTTCATCTCTCCGGCGGCCTTGTTGGTGAACGTCACGGCGAAAATCCGGTCCGGCGGCACGCCGTGCCGGTCGATCAGCCGAGCGATGCGCGTGGTGAGCACCCGGGTCTTGCCCGAGCCCGCGCCGGCCAGGACGAGCATGGGACCGTGGACGTGGTCCACCGCTTCCTGCTGCGCCGGATTGAGCGCGCGCTCGAGCTCGGGCGCCGGGGTATCGATCACGCGGCGGACTGCGCCAACGGAATGCGAATCACGAAGCTTGCTCCCTTGTCGGTCGGTTCCAGCACGAGGCCGCCCCGGTGGGCGTCTTCTACTACACGGCGCGCGAGCGCGAGGCCGATGCCCCAGCCGCCGCGCTTGGTGGTGATGCCCGGCTCGAACAGCGTGCGGCGGATCTCGCGCGGAACGCCGGGCCCGTCGTCGATCACGCGGATCTCGCCCATGCCCTGCTCCGCGCCGACCCGCAGGATAATCGTTCCCGCGCGCCCCTGCAGCGCGTCGATCGCGTTCTTCACCAGCGCTTCCAGCGTCCATTCCAGCAGCACCGCGTCGCCCACGACCATGGGCCCCATGCCGGGCGCTTCCAGGCGCAGCTCGATGGGGTTGGCGCGCTTGGGCAGGCGGGGCCGGAAGTAGCCCGCGACCCGGTCCGCCAAGGCGCCGAGGCCCACGGGCTCGCGCTTGGCGGGGTTGCCGATCCGCTCGAACCGCTGCGCGACCCGGTCGAGCCGCTCCGCGTCGGCCGCGAGATGCTCGGCGAGATCAGCCGGCGGCGCGGGGCGCGAGCGCACCCGCTCAATCCACCCCTGCAGGCTCGTGAGCGGCGTACCCATTTGGTGCGCGGCCTCCCGCGCCATCGCCACCCACAGCCGGTCGCGCTGAGCCGCCATCGCGCTTCGATAGGCGAACACCGCCACGGCCACCATCACGGCAATCGTGAGACCCTGCAGGATGGCGAGCGCGGTGAGATTGCGCTGAGCCGGCAACGGACCATAGTGGACGGTGCCGACGCTCGGATCCACGATCGGCGGATTCCAGCGGTCGAGCCGGACGGCGTACGCCTGCACGCGGGGATCGTCGAGCGGGGCGTGGAACGGCAGGTTGGCCGCGGCGGTGACGCGGCCGGTGGTGTCGGTCACGACCAGCGGCAGGCCGAGGGCCCGTACCTGCGCGCCGAGCCGGAGGAGCGCATCGGCCTCGGCGCCGGGCCGCGGATCGTTGAGCCCGCCGAAGACGCCCGAGTAGAGTCGGCTGGTGGCCGTCGCGTCTGCCTTGAAATGGCGCAGCACCAGGAGCCCCGAGCCCATGCTGAGGGCCGCGAGCACGGCCACGAGCGCCACCGCCACGCTGGGGGCGAGGCGCTGCAGCCGCTCCCTACGCACGAGGCATCAGGCGGTCGACGCCCAGATACGGCACCAGTGCCTCCGGCACCCGCACCGACCCGTCGGCCGCTTGGTTGTTCTCCAGGAGGGCGATGATCGTGCGGGGAAACGCGACGCCCGAGGCGTTCAGCGTGTGCACGAACTCGGGCTTGGCCTTGGGCGCCGGCCGATAGCGGATGTTGGCCCGGCGGGCCTGAAAATCCGTGCAGGTGCTCGAGCTCGATGCCTCGAGCCAGCCGCCCACGCCCGCGGCCCACACCTCGAGGTCGTAGGTCCGCGCGCTGCTGAAGCCGGTGTCGCCCGCCGCCAGCTCGACCACCCGATAGGGAATCCCGAGCCGCTCCAGGACCGCCTCCGCGTGCGCCGTGAGCCGCCCGTGCTCCGCGTCCGACTCCTCGGGCCGCGCGAACCGGACCAGCTCAACCTTGTCGAACTGGTGGACCCGGATGAGTCCACGCGTATCCTTGCCGTGCGCGCCCGCCTCGCGCCGGAAGCACGGGGTCCACGCGCAGTACCCGAGCGGCAGGTCGGCGGCGTCGAGGATCTCGTCCCGATGGATGTTGGCTACCGGCACTTCGGCCGTCGGGATGAGGAACAGGTCGTCGGACGGAACGGCGTAGAGCTCCTCTTCGAACTTGGGGAGCTGGCCGGTCCCGGTGATCGCGGCGCGATTCACCAGATAGGGCACGGAGACCTCGACGTAACCGTGCTCGCGCGTGTGCAGATCGAGCATGAAGGCGGCGAGCGCGCGAATCAGCCGCGCCCCGTCGCCTTTCATCACCGGAAACCCGCTCCCGGTGATCTTGGCGCCGGCCGGCAGATCGAGGATGCCGAGCGCCGTGCCGATCTCCCAGTGGGGCCGCGGCACGAAATCGAAGGCCGGCGGCTCGCCCCAGGTGCGGACGACGCGATTCTGCGAGGCGTCGCCGTCCGGCGTGTCCGGCGCCGGGAAGTTGGGCAGCGCCAGCGCGCGGTGGTCGAGCTGCTGTTCGATCTCGCGCAGCCGCGCGTCGAGGGCCTTCACCTCGTCGCCCGACGCCTTGAGCGTCGTCATGAGGTCGTCGGCCGGAGCGCCCGCCCGCTTGCGCCGCGCGACCTCCTCGCTCGCCGCGTTGCGCCCGGCCTTGAGCGCCTCGACCCGGACCAGCAGCTCCCGGCGCTGGCGGTCGAGCTCGAGCAGCTCGTCGAGCAGCGCGCCGACGCCGGGGTCCCGCCGGCGGAGGAGCGCGGCACGGCTCCCGTCAGGATCCTGGCGGAGACGCTTGAGATCGATCACAGGCGCTCAGTTCTTGGGCAGGCCGGGAAGAAGATCCCTGAAGCCGCAATTCAGGTCGGCCAGCACCTTGAACGTGACGGTGCTGTCCTGGAAGCTCAGAATCTCGAGCTTGCCGTACAGTGGGACGCCGAGGCCGCTGCAGACCACCCGGGAGCGCACCACGTAGCGCTGGCCGACCTCGATGGGCACGGCCGAGTCCGCTGTGTACCCGTTACTCGGCGCGTGGTCGATCTCGTCGAACGTCTGCGTGCGAACTTGAAGCCCCGGATCCGCAGTGGTCGTCGAACCGAGGCCGAGCGCGGCCCGCGGCAGGAATACGCGCTGATAGGTGCCGTCGGACAGGCGCCGCACGTTGTACGCGAACTCGAAGTTCACCGAGCTGTCGATGCGCAGCGCCCCGGTGGCGATATTGAACCCGCTCGGCGTGGAGAGCGGGGTCCCTTCGATGGCGCCGAGCGTGACCGTGTCGACGCTGTTGACCTCGGTCGGGTCTCCCAACGCATTGGGGTCGTTGCAGGCGATGATGACGCCCAGCGCGAGATAGCCGAGGAGCCGCGGAAATTGAGGCATGGAACCGGAAGGTTAAGGCCCGCGCTGAGAGGGGTCAACTGCCTTTGGTTTCTTGACTTCGACCAACGGCGTCCCTAACGTTGCGCACGTTTCCCGCTGCCCGGAGCGCCGATCCCGTGATGCCGTTGAGTGAGGTGGTCCAGAGACTCGCCGCGCGCGACGGCGTGGAGGGCGTGCTGCTCCTGAGCGGCGACGGCCTGCCCATCGAGCACGCCGCCGGGGCCCGCGTCGACCCCGAAACCCTCGCCGCATTGGCCGCGACGGCGGCTCGCCACACGGGCCTCCTGGGCGAGGGCGCCGGCTTCGGTGAGTTCGCCACTGGGGTGCTCGAGTTCGGCCGGGGTATCCTCATTCTCGCCCGCGCGGGCGCCGACGACTGGCTGGCGGTCCTCGCCGGCACCGACGCGGACATCGGTCCCCTGCTCTACGATCTTCGCCAGCATCGCGCCGCGCTGGCCACCCTGCTCTGATGCGCTGGGCGGTGCTCCTCGCCGGGGGCTCGGGCACCCGGTTCTGGCCGCTCAGCACGCCGCGCACGCCCAAACAGCTCCTGCCGCTCTCCGGTGCCGCCTCCACGGCGGAGGAGTCGGTCGAGCGGCTCACCGGGCTCATTCCCCGCGAGCGCATTCTGGTGGTCGCCGGCGACGCCCTCGCCGCGCGGCTTCGCGCGCTGCTCAAGCTTCCCGCGGACAACGTCCTGGTCGAGCCGCGCCCCGCATCGACGGCACCCGCGCTTATCTGGGCCACGTGGGAGGCGCGGCGCCGCGACCCGGACGCCGAGGTGCTCTCGCTTCACGCCGATTGGGTCGTCGGTGACGCGGCCGCTTTTCGGCGCACGGCCGATGCCGCGCTCGTCACCGCGCGCACCCACGATCGCCTGGTCACCGTCGGCGTCGTCCCGTCCCGGCCCGAGACCGGCTACGGCTACATCGTGCCCGGTGCGCCGCTCGATGGTGCGGCGCGAACCGTGGCGCGCTTTTCCGAGAAGCCGGACGCCGCCACGGCGCTCGATCTCATGGCGGCCGGCGCCCTGTGGAACAGCGGCCTGTTCGCCTGGACGGCCGATCGGCTGCTGGCGGAAGTCGAGCACCGAACGCCCGAGGTGGCCCGCGCCATTCCGCGGCTCGAGCAGGGCGACGTGCCCGGCTTCTTCGATGCCGTGACACCGATCTCGATCGACGTCGGCCTGCTCGAGCGGAGCGACGCCGTCGCGGTGGTGAGCGGCTCGTTCGCCTGGGACGACGTCGGCACCTGGCAGGCACTCGCCCGGGTGCGGCCGAAGGACCCGGACGGCAACGTTCTGGTGGGACGCGGCGTGCTGGATGAGGCCCATGATTGCGTCGTCTGGTCGGAGAGCGACGCGGTCGTTCTGTGGGGCGTCAAGGACCTCGTCGTCGTCCAGGCCAATGGGCGCGTGCTGATCATGCCCACGGAGCGCGCCGCCCGGATGAAGGAGCTGCTCGACGCGCTCCCGCCCGACATCCGCGACGTGGAGGCATGACCGCACTCTATCTGCTCGAGCCGGCCGATCCGGGCGCCGCCTGGGCGCCGTTCGCCGGCGTGCGGCCGGTCGCCGAGCTCCGAGCGGGCGCGTGGCGCATCCGCGAGCGCTGGGAGGCCGCCTGCCAGGCGGATGCCGCGGCGATTCTGGGCGACCACGTCGAGCAGTTTCACGAAGGCGACGAGCCTCCCGTGCGGCCTCTCGGCCCGATCGACGGCCCTGCCGTCGTCGCGGCGTCCTGGTTCGTCCCCACGGGCGATCGTATCGAAGGCGCGCACGAACCGTCCGCCTCTGGCCGGCTCCGCCACGGCGGGGTCACCGTGGCATGGCTCGTTCCCGCGGGCGAGCGGTGGAATGGCCCGCACGAGCGGGGTGACGCCCAGGAGCTCGATGGGCTCATGCTTCGGGGCAGCTTCGATCTCGTCAGCGCGCTCGAACGGTACCTGGCCGAAGATTGCGCCGACCTCCGGGCGGCGCCATCTACCGGCGTTCCCCCCGGCAGCATCGTGTTCGGCGATCCGACGAACGTGATCGTGATGGGCGCCGCGGTCGAGCCGGGTGTCGTGTTCGACGTCCGTCAGGGCGCCGTGGTGCTCGAAGCGGGGGTCGAGGTGTGGCACGGCACCCGGCTCGAGGGGCCGGTTTACGTCGGCGCGCGGTCCAAGATCCTCGGCGGGTTCATCCGGGCTTCCGCCTTCGGTCCGGAGTGCCGCGTGCACGGCGAGGTGGCGGCCAGTGTGTTCCTGGGCTACGCCAACAAGAGCCACGACGGCTTCGTCGGGCACAGCGTGGTCGGCCATTGGGTCAACCTGGGCGCGCTCACCACTACCTCCAACCTCAAGAACACCTACGGTCCGGTGCGGCTCGAGGTGGCCGGGATCCGGATCGAGACCGGGCGGCAGAATCTGGGCACCCTCTTTGGCGACCACGCCAAGACGGCGATCGGTACGATGCTCGGCACCGGCACGGTCGTCTCGGCCGGCGCGAACGTCTTCGGTCCCGCTACGCCGCCCAAGTACGTGCCGCCGTTCGCGTGGGGCGGCGCCGGCGACGCGCGGCTCACCTCCGATGGCTTTCTCGTGGTGGCCGAGCGCGTGATGGCGCGGCGGAACATGGAGCTCACGCCGGAGCGGCGGCGGTCGCTGGAGCGCACCTTCGCCCGCGCTGTGGGAACGGGCGGATGATGCGGCTGTACGTGCTGGGATCGGGCTCCCGCGGCAACTGCTTCGCAGTCGAGGCGGAGGGCGTGGCGCTCCTGCTCGATGCGGGGTTCAGCGCGCGGGAGATCGAGCGGCGAGCCGAGACGGCGGGCCTGGATCTGGGTCGCGTCGCCGCCATCGCTCTCACGCACGAGCACGGCGACCACGCCTGCGGCGCTCCGCGCCTGGCGCGCGACCTCGGCGTCCCGGTGCTGACCGCGCCCGGCACCTGGGAGCGCCTCGCGCGCCGGATGGCTCAGGCCGCCTACCGCGGCCTCGGGCTCCAGGTATCGCTCGAGCTGGGGCCGTTCCGGGTTCGCGCCTGCCCCACCAGCCACGATGCCGCGGAGCCGCTGGCGCTGGCGGTGCGGACCGCCGACGGCACGGGCGTCGGCGTGGCGTACGATCTCGGCCGGCCGACCACGGCGGTTCGCTACCTGCTGCGGGACCTCACCGCGCTCGTTCTGGAGGCCAACCACGACGAGGTGGCCCTTCGGACCAGCGGGTACCCGCCGGTGGTGCAGCGGCGGATCGCCGGCTCTGGCGGCCACCTCTCCAATCGCGCCGCGGCCGAGCTGCTGGCCGAGCTCCACCATCCCGGGCTGTCCGTCGTCGTCCTGGCGCATCTGAGCCAGCGGTGCAACACCGCCGCCGAAGCGCGCGCCACGGTGAGTCCGGTCCTGCGGCGGGTCGGGTTCGCCGGCACCCTGCACGTGGCGCCGCAGGACGCGCCGCTCCCGCCGATCGATCTCCGTGGGCCGGACCGGGTGCAGCTCATGCTCGCGCTGTAGGGAATCCTGCCCCGGCCGTGCCCGCGCCGGCGTGGGCAACGGCCGGTGGCGCTGCTGGACCGTCGTGCTGTTTCATCTATGACGAGCACACGACAAGGGGCGGTGGCTCGGCCTCCGCCACCGCTCCGTCTTCTCTTCCAGCTATGACGGCTGCGTTGCGGGGTCCGGCGGCACCGGGATCGAGTCCGGCCGGAGCGTGGGCGGCCCGACCCGGTGGAAGGTGACCGGCTCGTTCAAATCTCCGCCCGACAGCGTGAGATTCTTGCCCTTGAGCCTGAGACTGTAGTTCACCCACTCGCCGCCCAGTGCAAGCGCCAGGCTATCACCGACCAGTCGCCACCGCACCGTCTGCGTGCCGTAGCTGGCGCTGCTGTCGGGCCGCACGATGACGATGCGCGGCCCTTCCTTCTTCTGATCCTGCTTGAGATCGAACTTCCAGGTGCCCAGAATAGCCGCTTGCTGTGCGGCGGCAACGCTCGGCGCTCCGAGCATGGCCGCCGCCACGATCCAACCCAGTCTCACGTGTCCCCCGAGATGACAGTCCCACACGGTGCCGAAAATTCCGGCTCAAGCTAACCTCGTGGGACCGCCGGACCAACGGCTCAGCGTCCGCCGTTGCTCAGCGGAATGC
Source organism: Gemmatimonadales bacterium (assembly GCA_025928645.1). Taxonomy (GTDB): domain Bacteria; phylum Gemmatimonadota; class Gemmatimonadetes; order Gemmatimonadales; family GWC2-71-9; genus CAVVWJ01. Next base: position 560 of record JAICJD010000104.1, on the reverse strand, counting down.
CGAACCCGACCGAGAGGTGGACGTCGTTCTGGGTCTTCTTGTCGGCCTCGAGCGTAGTCTCGTCGATGCGCGTGCCGTAGATGTAGTCGTCCGCCGCGACGTAGAAGCTGAGCATGCTGCCGAGCCTGAACCCGACGGCCGTTCCCACCACTCCGCCGATGTCATCCTTGTCGGTCGCGTTCTCGTACGCATCACCGCTCCGGCGGACATAGCTCCCGCCCCCGCTCAGGTTGAGCCACACCGGCCCGGTCAACGGCAGCACATAGTAAGTGGCGCGAAGCGAGCTGAAGAACAGGTTGGCCTTCTGCTTCGGCTGCTCTCCGGTGGCCAGGTCGATCTTGAGGTCGCTCGGCACGTAGGTGCCGGTCGCCATGATGCCGAATCGGGGGCTGAAGGTGAGGCCGAGCCGGCCGCCCACGGCGAGCCCTACTTCCTGCTTGAACTCGTCGCCGTTGGCGGCTTTGACGAGCTCGGTGGTCGGGATGTACACGCCGATCGTCGGCGAGATCGAGAGCTTCTGCGCCGAGGCGGCCGCGGGGAGCAGGCTCGCCGCCAGGGCG
>JAICJD010000152.1 GCA_025928645.1 Gemmatimonadales bacterium | reverse complement strand
CCGACCGGCCGAAGGTTTCGGGGTGGGGTTCCGTCGCTAATGAAAAGCAACCACGGAGGGCACGGAGGCACGGAGGGCGCCTGCGAACGGAGGCACGGAGGGCGCCTGCGAACGGAGGCACCTCGGATCCGGACCACATCAAGTTGGTGGGGTGTGCTGTCTACGCCTGCGGGGGCCGCCTCAGCGCTGCGCGATCTGGATGGGCGCAGGCTCCGCGGCGCTGGCCAAAATCTCGTGGCGCACTCGGCTCGCGCGGGCCAGCACCAGGCCGGGATAGCGCCAGCAGTCGGGCGTGTTCGTGCCGCGCACGCAGCCGTTGTACCGCAGGAGCGCGGCGGCCGCCGAGGTCGTCGCGTGGAGATTCCGCGCCAGGATCAGGGTGCCGTGGCAGATGTTGCTGTCCACGTCCACGAGGTCGTCCGAATTGCACAGCCGCGCCCCCGCATGGAACGGCATGACCTGCATCAGCCCTTGGGCGCCGACCGAGCTCGCCGCCTCGGGGCGCAGGGTGGTGTTCTCGGTGAGCAGTACCGCGGTGATGAGCGAGGGCGAAACCTGCTGGCGGTCGGCCTCGCGCACCACCGCCCGGCTGATCCGCCGCACCAGCAGGCGATCGTCGCTGTACCGGCCCAGGTATGTCTCGAGCCGGCGACGCACGGTCGCATTGGGTAGTGCCTGCTCCGCCTCGACGCTGTCGAGAACCGTGCTCGGCTGGACCACGGGCGCAGCCGGCGCCGAGTCCACAGGGATGTCGGTTGCGGTATCAGAGGCGAACGAGGTCTCGGTTCCGAGACCCGGGGTCATCACGACGGCAACCAGGACCGCGGTGGTCATCTTGCCGAGAACGTAGCGCATGGAGTTCTCCGTTCGTGGCTTGGCGCCAACACATGTTGCACTGGCCGACATGGCATGTGGTGCTGGGCCACGGAGAGGGGCAGGTCCTGGGCTAGCTCGGCGATTTTGACGGAAGTCGTTGGGGGAGATGACGCTACATGGCCTGTGGCGGGGCGAAAAACGTTGCGCTCGCTGTGGCGGCGCCACAGCAAAAAGGATGAGCCATCTTGCGCTAACAGCCCCGGGGGCCTCTGAGGGGCATGCAGCAGGCTGCATCCCTTCCCGCGCTCAAGCGCTCAGCATCTCGGGCGACTGCGGCTCCCGCACCGCCAGTTCTACCGTCCCGACTTCGGGCAGGTCGGCTCCTTCCGGCACGGCGCCCAGCTCGCGAAATCGTCGCGCCGCCACCAGCACCCGGCTCTCGAGCGAGCCGGCCGCGCGGTTGTAGCTCTCGACCGCCCTGTCCAGCCCGCGGCGAAGTTCGTCGAAGTGCCCCGCCAGCGATGCCAGCCGCTCGTGGAGCTGCCGGCCCAGCTCGCTGATCTCCCTCGCGTTGCGGGCGATCTGCTCCTGACGCCAGCCATAGGCGATCGCGCGGAGCAGCGAGATGAGCGTCGTCGGACTCGCAGGGATCACCTGCTGCGCCACGCCGAACTCGATGAGCGAGGGGTCGTGCTGGCAGGCGGCGCTGAAAAAGGTCTCGCCGGGAAGGAACATCACCACGAAGTCGGGTGCCGGCTGGAACTGCTGCCAGTACGCCTTTGCGCCGAGCGCGGACATGTGGTCCCGCACCTGCCGGGCGTGCTCACGCAGCAGGGTTTCGCGCGCCGCGTCGCCCGCCGTCCCCTCCATGGCCTCGAGATAGGCCGACATCGGCGCCTTGGCATCCACCACCACGGTCTTTCCGCCCGGCAGCCGCACCACCAGATCGGGCCGAAGCCGCCCTCGTTCTCCCTCGACGCTCGCCTGCTCCTCGAAGTCGCAGTAGTCCAGCATGCCGGCCAGCTCGACCACGCGGCGGAGCTGGATTTCCCCCCAGCGTCCGCGCACGTGGGGCGAGCGGAGCGCCTTGGCCAGATTTCCCGTCTCGGCCTGCAGCGCCTGCTGGGTCCGCGCCATGGCACGCACCTGCTCGAGCAGGCCCGCGTACGCGGCGGTGCGCTCCTTCTCGGCGTCCTCCAGCTTGCCGTCCACCCGGTCGAGCGCCTCACGAAGCGGACGCACCAGATCGCTCACCGCCTGCTGCCGCCGCTCCATGTCTCCCGAGGCGCTCCGCTGGAACTCCCCCAGCCTCGTCTGGGCCAGATCGAGAAAGCACTGATTGTTCTGCCGGAGGGCCTCGGCGGAGACCGAGGCGAACGCGTCGCGCAGCCGGGCCTCGGCGCGGTCGAGCAGCACCGCCCGATCGGTGGCGGTTCGCCGCTCGGCGTCGAGCTGGGCCGCGAGGCGCCCGCGCTCTTCGCGCAGCGCGGAGAGCCCGGTCCGGGCCAGGAGCCAGCCGGCGAGCGCGCCAATCAGGGCGCCGAGCGCGAGGAACAGCAGCAGCATCGGGAGGTCCACGAGATCCTCCGTGCGGTGAATCGATTGTGCGGTGGACGGCGGCGGGGGAGCCGAGCCGCAAGCTACCGGTGCCGTCGCCGGCGGGACAAGCGCGGGCCGGACAAACGAGCGGTGAAACCGCGCCATGGGCGCGGCGTAGAGCCTGTAGGGCTCCTGCTCACCGCCGTCCCGTCGTCTACAATCGAAACGCCGCTGGAGGATTCGCAGATGCCACGCGCATTGACTCCCGCATTCGTGGGCCTCGCCACGCTTGCGCTCGCCCTCACGGCCTGCGATGCCCGCAAGGCCACCATCGAGACGGCCAGTGCCGGTGCCAGCACGCCGGACAGCGCCGCCCCCGCGGCCAACTCGGGCGCGGTTCCCGTCACCAGCGCCTCCGAGGAGGCGCGAAAGCTCTATCTCGAAGGCCGCGCGCTGAGCGAGCAGCTTCGCGCGCACGATGGCCGCGAGCGCTTCACGCAGGCGGTCGCCAAGGACCCGTCGTTCGCCATGGCGCACTATCAGCTCGCCGCCAACTCGGCGACGGCCAAGGACTTCTTCGAGCATATGAGGGAGGCCGTGAAGCTCTCGGGCAACGTGTCGGAGGGCGAGCGGCTCATGATCCTGGCCCAGGAGGCCGGCGGAAACGCACAGCCCGCCAAGGCGCTCGCCTACCAGCGCGAGCTCGTGGCCAAGTACCCGAACGACGAACGCGCGCACTTCCTGCTGGGGGGCGGCTACTTCGGCCAGCAGCAGTTCGACGAGGCCATCGACCAGTATCGGCGCGCCACCGAGATCGACCCGAGCTTCTCGCCCGCCTACAACCTGATCGGCTACGCCTACCGCCAGGTCCAGAAGTACGACGACGCGGAGGCCGCCTTCAAGAAGTACATCGAGCTGATCCCCGGCGACCCCAACCCCTATGACTCCTACGCCGAGCTCCTGATGAAGACCGGGCGGTTCGACGAGTCCATCGCCCAGTATCAGAGGGCGCTCTCGGTGGACGAGCACTTCTCTCCATCCAGAGTGGGCATCGCGAACAACCTGATGCTCAAGGGCCGGCCCGACGAGGCCGCCGCCAAGATGGACGAGCTCTATGACCACGCGCGCGACGACGGCGACCGCCGGACCGCGCTGTTCGTGCGGGGCGTGATCCTGACCGACGCGGGGCGGACGGACGCGGCGGTGAAGACGATCGATCGCGAGTATGCGCTGGATGCGAAGCTCGCCGATTCGGCCAACATGAGCGGGGACGCACAGCTCATCGGCAACATCCTGCTGAACGCGGGGCGCACCGATCTGGCCGCGAAGAAGTTCGAGCAGGCGCTCGCGCTGGTGGAGAAGTCGAGTCTGTCGGACGACATCAAGACCGACACCCGTCTGGCCGACCACTACAACCGCGGCCGCGTGGCGCTGGCGAAGGGCGACCTGGCCACCGCTAACACCGAGGCGAAGGCCTACGCCGATGGCGCCGCGGCCCGCCAGAACAGTTTCCGGACCAGGCAGGCGCACCAGCTCGCGGGGCAGATCGCGCTCGCCGGGAAGGACTACGACGGCGCGCTGACCCACCTGGCGCAGGCCAACCAGCAGGATCCGCAGGTGGTGTATCTGACCGCACTGGCCCACGAGGGGAAGGGCGACCACGCCAAGGCCAAGGGGCTCGCCGCTTCGGCGGCGAACGCCAACGTGCTGCCGCTGGCATCGTACGCGTTCGTACGCACGAAGGCCCGGAAGCTGGCGGCCTCGTAGCCCGGCAGATTCGCTCCCGCGCTAGAACGGGGCCGCGCAGGCGGCCCCGTTTCTTTCCGCAGATCCTCTTGACGCCGTTCCAGCCTGTTACTACGATATATCGCAAGCTATATCGAGACGACATATCGGCGGCATTCTCAGGAGGCGTCAATGGGTGGGCATCGCGGAGGATTCGATTTCGGGGCCGGGTTCCCCTTCTCCGGCCGCGGCTGGTGGGGCGACTGGGGCCCGCGCGGCGGACGCGGCCGGGGCCGCAGGCAGATGTTCGAGGCCGGTGAGATCCGGTTCGTCATTCTCCGGCTCCTCAAGGAAAAGCCCATGCACGGCTACGAGGTCATCAAGGCGCTGGAGGAGCGGATGGCGGGCTGCTACACGCCGTCGGCCGGCACGGTCTATCCCACGCTCCAGATGCTTGAAGACCAGGGCTACGTCCGGGGTGTCGATACCAGCGGCAAGAAGGTGTACGAGATCACGCCCGAGGGGGAGCGCTATCTCGAGGAGCACCGCGATCTGCTGGACGACATCATCGAACGGCTGCGGGAGACGGTGCGGGACTTCACCGGCGGGGCCATCGGCGAGCTGCAGGGCGCCTTCGCGCGCCTCGCCCGCGGCACGTTTCGCCACGCATGGCGCCGGGGCCCGGACGATCCGGCGGTGAAGCGGGTCGCCGAGATCCTCCGCAAGGCGGCCGATGACATCGAACAGGCATGGCAGACCTCAACGCTATAGGTGACTCCCATGTGGTTTCCGTTCTGGCTCTGGCTCGTGCCGCTGGTGCTGCTGCTGTCCGTCCGCTGCGGGAGCCGTCGGTCGTATCGGGAGCGGCGGTGGGAAGGGACGCATGCCGGCGGACTGCAGCGGACGGTTGACGCGCAGCGCGAATACATCGAGCAGCTCGAGGCCCGGCTGAGCCGGGTCGAGGAAGGTCTCGAGTTCGCCGAGCGCCTGCTCGCGCAGCGGGGCGCGGCGGCGCACTAGCCACGCAGAGCTCAGGGGGTGCCGTGGATGACCCGCCCCCCGAGCCCCACCGCGTAGGCGTTGTCGGGCGAGCTGGCCCAGACGCCGAGCAGCGTCCGGTCGGTCTGGGGGCCGCCGGTCCAGGCGGTGCCGTCGAAGTGCAGGATGAGGCCGTCGTCACCGGCCGCGAACACGTTCGATGCCGACGTGCCCCAGATGTCGTTGAGCACCGTGTCGCCGCTGGGCACCGACATCGGCGCCCACGCCGTCCCGTCGAAGTGCCAGATGGCGCTCGTGACGGTGAAGTTGCCCTCGTTGTCCTCGGTCACCTGGAATCCCGCCACGAACACGTCGGTGGGCGAGCTGCCCCAGATGGCGTTGGGGGCAAAACCGCTCTGCTCCAGCACGGGCGTCCAGCTGGTCCCATCGTAGTGGAGCACCACGCCGGTGCTGGGGTCGGACGTTTCCTCCCGTCCCGCCGCCCAGACGTCGGCCGTGCCGGTGCCCCACACGTCGACCAGGCCCGGGTTCACGTTTTGCCCCTGCACCAGCATCCGCTGCCAGAAGGTGCCGTCGAAGTGGTAGATCAGGGCGTGATCGAAGGCTCCGTCGAACGCCGAGCCCACGGCCCAGACATCCTGGGCGGCCGTCCCCCAAACCGCTTCGAAGCTCAGGTCCTCCGCGTCCGCGGCAAACGGCGGGAGCTCCGTCCAGGCGGAACCGTCGTAGTGCAGCATGCGCGCGATCGGAGCGAACATGTCGAAGCCGACGGCGTACACGTCGGTGGGCGCGCTGCCCCACAGGCCCCGCAGTCGCAGCTCGGCGACCCGGGCCTGCTCCGTCCAGGTGTTGCCGTCGAAGTGCCGGACCACCGACGAGATGCGACTGCTGCCCATCTCGCCGACGATGAATACGTCGCTCGCGGAGGTTCCCCAGACTTCGGTGAGATCGGCGCGGGTGCCGGCGTCCACCGGCGTCCAGCGCGCGACCGCGCCGGCACAGTCGATGGCGAAGGCCACCGTGGCGGTCGCACCAGCCGCGACGGCGACCGCGGCCGGGTTGTCCCCACCGACGGCGCAGTTGGCGGCGACACCGCTGAGCCCGACTGTATGATTGCCTGGCGCGAGGTTCGGTACGGTGAGGGTGCCGCTGGGGGCGATGGGCTGCGGACTGCCCTGGTCCACGGTGACCGTGTAGCCGTCGGGGTCGAGCGCGCTGCCGGTCGTCGCGGTGGTGACGGTGAGGGCGCCCGTGGTCGAGCCGCACACGACGTCGAACTCGACGGGGACGGTAGATCCGCCGCTCACGCTCACGCTGCGACGTGGCCCTCCGTCCCCCTGGACCGCGCAGTTGTCCGCGAGCCCGCTCAACTCCAGCGTGTGGTTGCCGGCGGTGACCGTGAGCTCGCGACTTTCCGCCAAGCCGATCGAGGTGCCGCTCAGGTCGTCCAGGCTGAGGGTGTACCCGTCCGGGTCGGCCTCGTCGCCCGAGGTGGCCACGGTCACGGCGATCACGCCGGTGCTGGGCGTCATGATATCTGCGCCGCCGCAACCCAGCAGCATCGCGAGACCCAGGCTCGCCAGAGGAAGCCTGCCCGAAGCCGTCAGCCAGCCGGACGCCATGATCGCCCTTCGTTGCGCGTTCCCCCGCAGTTTACTGGGCTGCCGGGCCGGCCGTAGTGTCCTGGATTACGGTGACGCCTCTCGGGACCTCATCGGGCCTCGACGGCCGGCTCGAAGAACAGCTGGTCGACATAGCACCAGCTCCAGTCCTCGCCCGGCTCGAAGCTGCGCATGATGGCATGGTGCGAGGCGTGGAAGTGCTTGGTGGCGTGCCTCCCGGGGGAGTTGTCGCAGCACCCGACGTGGCCGCACTCCTGACACAGGCGCAGGTGAACCCAGCGGCCGCCCGTGGCGAGGCACTCCTCACATCCGTTGGGAGTCCCGGGCTGGACGGACCGAACTTCGGCGAGATGGGGACAACGTTGTGGCATGGGGAGTCCTCTTCCGGAAGCGCTTCGGCATACTGCCAGCCTCGGCTCGGAGCAGCGGGCCGTGTCCGGCAGCGGATACAGGGAACATAGCGGCACGCATCGGCACCGGCGGCGGCGATCCGCGCCTCTGTCCCGCTCCGCCCCTCCGCCGATATCTTTGATCGATTCCCATGCGCGCCAAGCCAATCCAAGAGAAGACCGCCGGTGCCTGACCGCGCCTGGCCTCCAGCCGACCCCGACCGGTGGCCCCGGCGAGGTTTTCTCCGGGCGAGCGCGGTGCTGTTGGGGGGCATGCTCGGTCCGCTGGGCCGCGGCCCCGGCGTGAGCCCGAGCCCGGACGAGGCCCGCCTCGACGACTGGACTTCGGCCCTGCGCGCGGCCGGGCTCGCTGGCCCGGCGGTACCGCTTGGCCCGGCCGCCGCGCGTACCGGCGAGCTCGCTCGAGGAACCGTTTACCAGCCCGGAACGCTCGACGCCTACCTCCAGCGCGGCACCCTGCCCGCCGCCGAGCCGCTCACGGTCTCGCTGACCCGGTTCGATTGCGTGACCCTGGTGGAGTCGTGTCTGGCCGTGGCCCGCACCGCCGCCGAGCCCGGCGTGCCGAGCTGGAGCCGGTTCGGCCGAGCCGTAGAGCGGATGCGCTATCGCGGGGGACGGCGGCGGGGATACACCTCACGGCTCCACTACTTCAGCGAGTGGATCGCCGACGGCGAGGCACGCGGGCTGGTGCACGATCTCGGTGCGGCGCTGGGGGGCGCCGGGGACGCGCGGCCGCTCCGCTTCATGACCGAGCACCGTGCCAGCTACCCGGCTCTCCGCGACGACGAGGTGTTCCGGGCGATCGGCGCGATCGAGCGGCGGCTCGACGGGCGGCCCAGGCGCGTGATACCGACCAAGCGCATTCCCGAAGTCGTGGACCGGATCGAAACCGGCGACGTGCTGGCCTTCGCGACCGCGATTCCGGGCCTCGATGTCACCCATTCGGCGCTGGCGCACCGCGGCGCGGACGGCGTCCTCCGGGTGCTGCATGCGCCACTCTCCGGCGGGGTGGTGGAGGTCACCCGGGCCACGCTGCCCGAATACGTCGCCGCGATCCGCCGGGCGACCGGGATCCTGGTGGCCCGGCCGCTACGCGCCTGACCCAACCCCTAGCGTCCGGCACCAACCCGCCACGCTGTCCGCCAGCTCGTCCAGCACCTCGGCGTCGTTCCGCCCCGAACGCTTGAGCACGCCGAACGAATGATCGGCGCCCTCGACCACGTGAAGCGTCGCCCGCCCGCCCAGCCGCTCGCACACGCTGGTGATCAGGCCGAGGTCCGCGAGATCGTCACGCGTGCCCTGCAGGAACAGCATG
>JAICJD010000017.1 GCA_025928645.1 Gemmatimonadales bacterium | reverse complement strand
GCCCCCCGCCAGTCGTTCACCGCGCCGACCACGAACAGCGCCATGGTGGCGCCGAGCGCGACGTAGAGCGGCTGCCAGAGCAGGTCGCGCACCCCGTTTCGAAGGGCGATGCCATGGGCCACGGCGCCAAGCGCCGACGCCGCCGCGGTGGCGCCGAGCGCCGACAGCCAGACGGCACGGGCGAAGGATGGATCGGTGCGGCGTCGGATCGCCACGATGGCGGCGATGGCCGCGAGCGCGATCAGCGCGTCGGTGGCGGCCGTGGTGCGCTCGGTCGACGCCTCGACCAGGTCCACTGGCTCAGCCCGGACGCGGGGTGAAGCCCCGCGCCACCGCGCGTGCGTAGTGCTCGGCCACCTGCCCGGGCGCCGCCGCGGCGAAGCCGAGGTCGCGGAGCAGGCCGTCGCGGAGTCCGTACACCCAGGTGTGCACCGTGACGTCGCGGCCCCGGCGCCAGGCGTCCTGCACAATGGTCGTGCGGCAGACGTGCACCGCCTGCTCCACCACGTTGAGCTCGCACAGCCGATCGTACAGCGCGGACGTATCGGCGAGGCCGCGAAGCTCGTCGGCGTGCGTGGCGGCGACGTCCTGCACATGACGGAGCCAGTTGTCGATGAGGCCGAGCGGCCGCCCGTCCCACGCCGCGCGCACGCCGCCGCAGCCGTAGTGCCCCACCACCATCACGTGATCCACCTCGAGCACGTCCACGGCGTACTGGAGCACTGAGAGGCAGTTGAGGTCGGTGTGCACCACGATGTTCGCGACGTTCCGATGCACGAACATCTCGCCGGGCAGGAGCCCGACGATCTCGTTCGCCGGCACCCGGCTGTCGGAGCAGCCGATCCAGAAGTAGCGCGGGTTCTGCTGCTTGGCGAGCCGCTGAAAGAAGTCGGACTCGCGCTGCTGGACCGCGGCGGCCCAGGCGCGGTTGCGCGCGAACAGGTCGCCAAGGTCGCGGTCGGAAGCGGAAGACGGCACGGTCATGGGGGGAGTATAGCGCGCGCCGGCCACGCCCCCTAGGGCGCGTCCGGGGCTTCCGCCGCCGCGCGCACGATCGCGCCCAGCCGGGCCAGCAGTGGCAGCTCCCCGTCGGGCAGCCAGCCGGCGACCCAGCGCACAGTGCGCCGGGCCCACTCCGCGTCGAACCCCTGCCCGGCCGCCGCTTCGGCCCGCTGCGCCTCGAGCTCCCCGAGCAGGCGGGCCAGCTCGCCGCCCGCACCTTCGCCCTCGGTCGTGCGGAGCGCGCCGGCCTGGAGCCGCCGAACGGCGGCGATCGTCTCGTCGAACGCGGCGAGCAGCGCGGCCCGGCTCATGAGTCGAGGTGCAGCTCGAAGTGGAGGAACGCGTCGTCCTCCCGCCACCCGAGCGATCGGTAGAGGCGCTGCGCCGCCGCGTTGGTCCGGCCGGTCGCAAGCTCGAGGCCGCAGGCGCCGGTCTCCTCGGCCAGCCGCCGGGCCACCGCCATCAGCGCGCGCGCGGCGCCGCGGCCCCGTGCCTCGGGCGCCACGTAGAGATCGTTGAGCAGCCAGAGCCGCCCCGGGCGGGCCGCGGTGCTGGAGAAGACCGGATAGAGCTGCACGAAGCCGATGGGGCGTTCATCGCGCTCGGCCACGAAGATCACCGATTCGCCGCGCTCGAGCCGCTCCGCCACGAACCGGCGCGCGAGCGCTGGATCGGACGGACGCCCGTAGAACCCGCGGTAGGCATCGAACAGCGGCGCAACCGCGTCCGCGTCGGCCGGCCCGGCACGCCGGACCCGGTCAGCCATGCCGAGACGGCAGCGGCCGCGCGAGCACGAGGTCGCGCTGGCGGTCGGTTCCCAGCAGAAACTCATGGACCCCGACCTCGACGAATCCAGACTTGCGATAAAACGCGATGGCGCGCGGATTCCGCTCCCACACTCCCAGCCAGGCGGTGCGGGCCTCCACTCCCGACGCGCGCTCGAGCAGGCCCGCCATGAGCGACTGCGCCACGCCGCGGCCGTGCCACGGACGGTCCACGTAGAACCGGGCGACCTCGATGGGAGCCTCACCGGCGACGCACGGCGGCGCCGGAGACCAGAGGAGCTGCGCGTAGCCGGCCGCGTGACCGTCGAGCTCGGCGACCAGCGTCAACCGCGCTGGATCCGCCAGCTCGCGGGCCTGCCGGGCCGCGCCGAAGTGCACCGCGACGTAGCGTTCCATGTTCTCGGGCGTGTTCTCGGCGGCGTAGGTCTCGCGAAAGGTGCGCTCGGCGAGCGCGGCGAGCCACGGCGCGTCGGCCACACCGGCCGGGCGGACGGCGGCGGTCACCCCCGGCGCTCCTCCAGGACGCGATACACGACCCAGCGCTGCGACCCCGGCACGATGAGGGGAGCGAGCGCGTCCGAATGACGCTTGAACTGCGCGCCGCCCATGCCGGCGAGCGCGGCCTCGAAATCGGCGAGGCTCTCGAACTCGTATTCGTCCACGATGTGCGGGCTCAGAGTCCGTAGCGCTCGGCGAGCACCTCGACGTGGTGGTGCTCGTGCCCCGCGATGATCCAGGCCAGCGCGCGGACGCTCACCGGCGCTCCGCTGGCCGTGCCTCGGCGGGTCCACGCCTCGGGCGGCAGATGGCGCAACAGCGCGAGCGTCGTGCGGCGCACGTCGCTCAGCGCCTGCGCCAGCTCCGCCAGCGGAACGGCGTCCGCGCCGGATGCGGGGGCGTAGACGTTCTCGTCGAACCCCGGCAACGGCGTCCCGTCGCCCCGCCCGACGCGGAGCGCCCGGTAAGCCATGATGCGCTCGGTGTCGCTCACGTGAAGCACCACCTCTTTGATGCTCCACTTGCCCGGCGCGTAGCGGTACGCGCCTCGCGACTCGGGCACCTTGCCGATGCGGGCGAGCGTGCTCTCGCGCTGGCGCTCGAGCAGGTCGAGAATGTCCGTTCCGGCCGGCACCCGGCTGACGTAGTCGGCATAGCTGGCCCCGTACTCATCCGGGCCGGGAGGGGCGATGCGGGCGCGCGGTGCGCTCGTAGGCATTGGCGGACTCCGGGTGAAGGGACTTGCGAGACGGCGCTCGGCCGTCTATCTTGCGCGCACTTCCGCCGCATAGGCGGGCGGCGTAGCCAAGGTTCCAGGACAGGACACGAGGAGCTGGCGGAGTTCGCGCCGGCTCCCTTTTTGTTTGTGCTGCCGACCGGCAGCGGCCCGGCGTGAGGGCGACGTCACGCACATCGCGTAGTCGGGTAGGTGCGGCATGACCGAACTCCGATTACAGCATAGCAAGGAGTAGGAACAATGCGCACCACCGGCACGGTCAAGTGGTTCAACGACGCCAAGGGCTTCGGCTTCATCACGCCCGAAGGCGGCCAGAAGGACTGCTTCGTCCATCACTCGGCGATCCAGGGTCAGGGTTTCAAGACCCTCGCCGAGGGCGAGCGGGTCGAGTTCGACGTGGTTCAGGGCCAGAAGGGTCCCGCCGCGGAGAACGTCGTGAAGCTCGGACGATAACGACCGCGCGTAACGCGGCGGCCGGCTCGAGGTCACTCGGGCCGGCCGCCGTCGTTTTCCACCCAGCGGACCGCCATCCCCACGGCAATCTCGCCGTCGTCGAGCACTTCCCCGAAGCTCCCGCCGCCCCAGCCGGTTTTCATCGCCTCGCGCAGCCCCGGCAGCGCCTCATCCATCCGCTCGCACGGCCTCGTCTCGCCCAGGACCCGCACCCGGCACCCGCCGATCAGCAGCACCGCGTTCCGCCGGCCGGCCAGGCTCACGCCGCTGATCATGAGGTTGGCCCGGCGCGCGGACGGGGCCGCATCGGCGCGCAGCTCGCGCATGAGCCGGGCCCAGACCTCGCGCTCGATGATGGTCACCTGACGCCGGCGGCCCTGGTCGGCATTGCCCACCAGCCCGCGTCCGGCAACCAGCGTGCCCCGCTCCGCGGCGTTCATGGGACCGCGGTGGGCGCGCTTGATCCAGATCCCTTCGAGGCGCCCGCTCACGAGCCGCCTGCCGGAAGCATGTTGCGGCGGCGATACGACTCGCACGGCGGGTCGTCCGGCCGGGGCGCGCCATGGAGCGGCGGCCGCCATGCATCGGCCGCCGCGCTGTCCGCCGGGGAGCGGGCCGCCGCGTAGCGCGCCCGGCATTCGCCGAGAACCTCGGCGAGGTCGGCGCGCATGCGCTGCACCCGCGACGAACGCGCGACCGTTCTCGTGAGCAGCACGAGTCCGAGGCCGACGAGGAGCACGAGAATCACGAGCAGGCGCGAACTCACCGGGCGGGTCACGAGTCGCGGTGCACCGTGGATGGGGCGAAGGCGGGGACGCACACGGCGCGGTAGTCGGCGCCGCCCGGCTCCGGGCTCGAGCAGCGCACCCACTCGCCCGGCTGGGCCACTACCGCCTGTCCGGCGCGAACCTCGAGCATGCCGTCCCGGTGCTCCACCCGAAGCATGCCGCGAAGCACCAGCGTGATCTCCTCGAACGGCATGCGGCTCCTTGTGGTGAACGTGTGCTCCGTCGGGGTGAACGTCACCGCGAAACGCCGACCCGCAGGCTGAGCGGCCACTGCACGCGCCGGATGCCCGCGCCCCAGCGCGGCGCGAGGGCGGCCTCGAGCTCGAGCACAGGATCGACGCCACGCTCGGTGACGAACCGGTGCGTCGCCGACCAGGTGCGAAGGTAGGCGAGGAACTCGGGTAGACGCCAGTCGCGGAACATCTGGAATGCGGGAGGCCGCTGCTCGTCGAAGGGTAACTCGAGGGCGTCGTATCCGCTCTCCACGAGCCGTCGCTCGGGCGCCCAGTACGGCCCCACCACGTCGTGGTAGAAATGCCCGACGAGCCGGTCCGCTTCCGGCGCATCCACGATGCGCTGGATGCCGTAGCACCAGACCGCCACCACGCCGCCGTCGACCAGGACCCGCCGGGCCTCGGCCCAGAACGCCGGCCGCGATAGCCAGTGGAGGGCCTGGGCGACCGTAATGAGCTCCGAGGACGCGTCGCGCAGCGCCGACGCGTGCGCCATGGAGGCGTAGCGCCGCACCCGGCCGTGCGGCGGCATCCGGGCGAGCTGTGCCCGGCTCGCGTCCGTCGCGACTACCTCCGCGAAGTGCTCGGCCAGCGGAAGCGACGCCTGTCCGTTGCCCGCGGCGCAGTCCCAGGCCCGCCGCCTGGCCGGGGCGAGCTCGGCCAGCCACGCGAACAGCGCGGGAGGATAGGTGGGCCGAGCCGCCGCGTAGGCGGCCGCGATGGCGGAGAAGTGATCGGCGAAAGGAAGCTGGGACGGAGGGCCGTCGCTCACCGGCGGTGAACGCTCAACGCTGCTCACCCGGGCCGTTCTCGCGCTCGACCCGGCCCATGAGGTCGGCCACGTCCTCGGGCGTCAGCCCCACATCCTGCAGGATCGCCTCGGTACTCGGCCGGCTGAAATCCTCGCGCCGCGCCTCGAAGACGAGCTCGTAGGCATGCGGCCCGTCGAGGGCCTGCTGCTGGCGCAGGACCCAGCCGCTCTCGTCCACGAACAGGTGCATGGCGTGCTCGAGCGACTCGAAGGCGTTCTCGTTCCAGCGGTGCAGCGACGGGTGCCAGAAGCGGGAGACCAGTGCGATGCGCGCGGGCGCCCGGTCCGCGGGCGTGGCCGCGCGGGTGACCACCACGACGAGATGGACTCGGCCCGGGCGCGTGGGCACCGCCGGCGCCGGCTGTTCGGCCGGCTGGAGCTCGAGGACCGCTTCGGGCGTCTCGTACGATGGCCGCGGCGGGCGAGGCACTCCTTCGTCTTCGGACCGGCCCCGCCCGCGGGGTGTCCTCACGGCGCTGCCACCATGGCCACGGCCTGCTGCGTCAGGTCATCCCACCCCTGATTCGAGGCGTCGGGATCCGCTTCGTTCGTCGTGTTCACCACGCCGATCACCGCCGCCGTCGTGGCCGGGTCGAAGTAGAGAAAGCTGCGGAAGCCTGACTGCTCGCCGGTGTGTCCCACGACCGTGTGCCCGCCGCGGCGGTACAGATAGAACGAGAGCCCGAAGGCGTCATCCCTGCCGCCGCCCGCCTCGAGGGGGACGACGGGCCGCCACATCTCCTCGAGCGTCGTCCGGCGGAGCACCCCGTCGTAGCGCCGCGCGAGCGCCGAATCGCCGCCCGCCGCACGGGTGAGGAAGGCCACATAGGTGACGAGGTCGCTCATCGGCGCATTCCACCCGCTGTTCGACCGGGTGATCCCGGGGTCGAACTCCCGCGGGTTCGAATCGGTTCGCGTCCGCCCGCTGTCGGCGCGGACGGTGTAGCTCCCCGCCCGAAGCGGCGCGAGCTGGTACGGGGACGTTCCGACGAAGCTGCGCGTCATCCCGAGCGGCGTCCAGATGTTTTTCTGGATGTAGACGGCCCAGGGGTCCCCGGAGAGCGCCTCGACCACGCGGCCGAGATAGATGAAGCCGGGATTGCTGTACCCGAAGCGCGACCCCGGGCGGAAGCCCAGCTCCTGGTACGGCATCAGCGCCACGAGCTGCTCCCAGCGGGTCGGCTCGAACGGCTCCCACGGCCGGCCATGGCCGTAGGGCCAGGTCGGATTCTGGAAACCGGCGGAGTGGGAGAGCAGCATCCGGAGCGTCACGTCGTCCATCGGGCCGAACGTGTCGTGCACCTGCCGCAGCTCGGGCACCCAGCGGGTGATGGGATCGCCGAGCCGGAGCCGTCCGTGATCGCGCAGCTGCATGATCGCGATCGCGGTGAGCGTCTTCGTGATCGACGCCCAGTGATACACCGCCTCCCGCTCCGGGGGAGTGCCGCGGGCGCGATCGCCCAGCCCGAAGACGTGATCGGCCACGACACGGCCGTTCCGGAGCGAGAGGATCCGGCCACCGACGATCCCGTCGGCCCGGGCGTACTCGTCGAACGAGCGGGTAAAGGCCGCCCACCGAGACGGAGGCCGGCTCTGCGCGATCGCGCGGCCGGCGCGTCCCGGCGAGGGCGAGCCTGCCAGCACCAGGGCCGCCGCCGCCAAGAATACCGCGAACGAGAGCCGGGGGCGGCGTGTGGTGTTATCGATGTCGATGACCCCTGTCGCGGGCGAGCGGTGCGGCGAGGCTCGCCTCGAGATCACGCGGCGAAGGACCTGTCAGGCAGCTACCGTCAACCCCGGTAGGCGTCCACCGACACGTTGAGATCGCGGCGAACCTCGGCGTCACCGCTCAGGAGCGTGGCCCAGGTGATCTCCTGGCCCTTGCGCGCCCCCTTCGGCGTGATCTTCACGCCCTCAGGCGACATGGTGACCGTGTAGAGCTTGCCTTCCAGCTCGAGCTCCCGCTTGATCGTCTTGTCCAGTTTGGTAGCCATTCGCTCCTCGGTGGTCGGGGTGGCCGCGTCCAAGACTCAAGTTAGGCTGTCCTGGCCACACGCGGAACCGGTGCGAGCGCTCAGACCCGCCCAGCCAGGGCGGTGCACTCGAGCTCGATGCGCCCGCCCATCGCGAGCCCGGTCGTCCCGAACGCGCTCCGCGCCGGGCGATGGGCGGGAAAGTGCTTCACGTATTCCTGATTCATCGCCCCCCACTCGCCCATGTCCGCCAGCATCGCGGTGCACTTGATCACCCGGTCCATTGCCGAGCCGTGCGCCTCGAGCAGCGCCGCGATGTTCGCCAGAGCCTGAGCGGTCTCAGGACCGATCCCGCCCGGTACGAGATGGCCGGTGCTGTCAGTTCCGAGCTGCCCGGACAGATAGAGCATGGGGCCGACCCGCACCAGCGCCGAGAACGGAAGATCGCTCCGACCCGGCATGGGCACGAACTCGGGGGCGGACGGCCCGCCCGGGCGGCCCTCGGACGGCCCGGAACAGCCGGGCAGCGTCCATCCGGCCATCAGCAGACAAGTCATGGAGCGAAGCCAGCGCATGGAGGCTCCTCGGTGGATGATTGGTGCGACAGCTCAGAGCGGACAACGTAGGTCGGGCGGACCGAAAAGGCGATGAACGGACCCGCGTCGCCGCGCGCCTCCCCCCAGTAGACCCGGCAGGCAGCGGAGTTCCTGTGAATTGTGATCTGTGATGCAACTCACTCCGGCGACGCCCATTGGCTATTACTGTCTCCACTCGTTTCGAAGTAGTTCGGTTTTTCTTCGCACGGGGGGGTGCCCGATGGGAGCGCAAAAGAACCGGCCGCAGGATGAGCCGGAAACCAGCAACACGATCAAGGATCCGGACGACTGGAAGACCGGCGAGGAGCCCATGACGGGCGCCCAGTCCTCCTACCTGCACACCCTCGCGAGCGAGGCCGGCGAGGAAGTGGACGAGCACCTCTCGAAGGCCGAGGCCTCCAAGCGGATCGACGAACTGCAGGACAAGACCGGGAGAGGAAAGGACGCCTGACGCCAGGCCTCGGAGTCACCCCGGCCCCAGGCGCGGCATAGGCCGGGGTGGTTCTCGAGGGCGACTGCGCTCAGTGGGGGTGACGGCGCTGAACCAGCCCCACCAGCATCCCGAGGAGGTTGGCCACCGCACTGAGCGCGCCCAGCACGATGAGCCATCGCGCCACGACGCGAAGGAATCTGACCTGGTTCACGTCGACGATGACGAGGAGCACCTTGGCGCTGAGGAGCGTGGCCGCCACCGAAAAGATGAGCAGTTGAAGCAGGAGGAGAGGACGGTAGCCCATGCCCTGGTACATCCAGTAGAGCGCGAGCGCCACCAGGAGCCAGGCCAGGAGCCCGATCCGCGTGCTGTGCCCGAGCGGCAGATCCCGGATCAGGGGCACCAGGATGAGCCCGAGGGCGAGCAGCATGAGCAGCAGGCGGCCCGAGGCGCGACGTAGTTCCCTGGGGCTCGCGTCTTCCGCAGTCGGCGGGGGCGGCGGCGCGCTCATGGGGCTGCCGCCCTCACGCGCAGACCCACTCGATCCCGCCGATCTGCTCCTTCACCGCGAACAGGATGCCGTGCACCTCGCAGGCCTCCTCGAATCGGTGTTGGGCCGCGAAGGAGTTCCGGTTCCGGACGAAGGTCGAGATCTCCAGCGCGGTTCGACATGAACGAGCGGACTCCCCGGAAGAAGTGACGAGCCCTCGAGAGTCAGGCTGCTGCCAGCAACCGCGCCGGAACCGCGCGCGCCGCCGCCCAGGCGGGCTCGAGCGCCGCGACCACCGTCGTGGCCACGAGGATGCCCGCGTTGCCGAGCACGAGACCGGTGTCCCAGCCGGGCAGGCCCCGGACGATGGTTCCCAGCGCGCCCCAGACCGCCGGCCCGAGGCAGAGGCCGAGCGCCGCTCCCCCCGCCCCGACGATTGCCGCCCGGACGAGCACGAGGCTCAGGGTATGGGAGCGTCTCGCGCCCAGCGCACGCCGCACGCCAAGCTCGGGCGCCAGCGAGCGGACCCAGATGCGCATCTGCACGACCGTTCCCAGCACCGCAAGCAGCAGCGTGAGCCAACCCTCGATGGTGAACATCCGCCCGAACCAGGCCAGGGGCGCCTGGTCGTCGGCGAGGACGGCGGCCTCCGTCCCGCCCACGACGTCTCGGCCATCGACCGCGAGCGTCCGGGCCACGAGCGCCGGCAGCGCGTCCCTCGCTCCCGCCGCGGCGAGCCGGGTGCGCACCAGCAACTCCACCGCGCGTGGCGGGTGCTGCAACACGCTGGCATACACGGTGAATGGTGGCAAGAGGGCGGCGCCGAGTCCGCGTGCGGGCGGATCGTTCACCACGCCGACGACCGTATACCAGTGCCGCGGGTCGTCGCTCAGCAGCAGCCGGCGGCCCACCGCCTCGCCGTCCTGGAAGTGACGTCGCGCCAAGCCCCGACTCACCACCGCCACCCGGGGAGCGTTCCAATCGTCGCGGTCGCTGATGCCGCGCCCCGCCACGAGATGGACGCCGAGGGCCTGAAAGGAATCCGCGCTCACGTACTGCTGGGCGGCGGCCACGCTGTGCTGGGGCACCTCGAGCCCGCCATACGGGCAGCGCCCGCATTCCGTGGTCACCATGCCCACCGTGCCGAGGCCCACGACCGAGCCCTGGCCGCTCAGGCTCACCGTATCGTATCGCGCTCCCTGATGGAGTGCGCTGAGAAGCGAGGCGTAGCGGCGGGAGCGCGCCGCGGGTCCGTCCTCCGGCGCGACGGTGCGGAACACCCGGCCGCCGGACGCGGGGCCGCCGGGCGCCGCCGAGAGGCGCGCGCCGCGCGCGACCAGCGCTCCGGCGGTGAGCGCCACCAGCGCGAGGCCAAGCTGGAGGGTGGGGATGACCAGGCCGAGTGGACGCGGCTCGGCGTCGGTCAGGCGCCGCCCCGGCGCGAAGACGAACGCCGCCGCCGCTCCGGCCAGGACCACCACGGCCCCAGCGAGCGCGAGCGGGACGAGCGACGCACCCGAGCCGTCGCCCACGCGTCCGGGCCAGCCGCCCGCGGCCGCGCGGGTCCAAGCCATGCCTGCCGGCAGGCCGATCGCCAGCGCGGCCGCGGCCACCACACCGCCCTCCAGCAGCGCCGCCGCGAGCAGAGTTCGGCGCGTGGCGCCCACCGAACGCCGAATCACCATCTCGCCGGCGCGAACGCCGGCACGCGAGGCGAAGAGCAGCAGCGCGCCCAGCGCGCCGGCGGCGAACGCGGCGGCCGCCACGCCACCGAACGCGCTCGCGAGGAGTCGCAGGGCTTCGCCCCGGAGCCACGCGGGCGATCGGAGAAACCGTCCTCCAGCCGCCGCGAGGAGCTCCATGGCGGGCGCCTGATGCAGGCGGGGCGCCCACCACCCGCCGAACGCGACCGCCGGCACGGCGGCGGCAAGCCCGAGGGCCGCGACGACGATCAGCAGCGCCGCGGAGCCGCGATACGCGCAAAGGCCCCACCACGCGGTGAGCGCACCGGCCAGGGCGGGTCGTCCCGATTCAGCCATAGTTGGCGTACGGCGGCGTCTCGACGGTGCTGTCGGCTTGACGATCACGCAGCCGGTGCACCAGCGTCACCTGGTCGCCCTCTCTGCGCACGCGCGAGTCGAGCAGCTCCCAGCGCCTGCTGTCGCCATAGCCCATCTGGTTCAGCCGCGCGGCCTCGCGGCGGCTCACGTCGCCGGGAGTGGGGCGGCTGGCTGGATAGGCTTCCTCGTGGTGAGCGACGAGCGCACGCCAGTGTTCGTCACCGGCGCGCTCGATGGAGGCGCGTACGTCTTCCCGGGTGAGCGGCATTGGAGCTCCTCGAGGTGCGCCGCACAACTAACACGCGGCATCCAGAGTGTCGGTGACGGACGTCGCTCGCGCAAGAGCCGAGGACGCTCGTCTCGGCGCTTGGGCGCCGGCGGTACTGCGATGCGCAGCGGCTGGTGCGACACCTCGACGAGCCTGCGGCGGGCATCGTACCGGCCAACCCACACCTCGTAGCGTCCCGCCGGCACCGGGCCGATCCGCGCGACATAAAGTACCTGCCGCCGCGCGGACCTGGGCGCAGGAGGCAGCGGATCGGTGATCGGCCGCCCGGCCGTTGAGTCGTAGAGCGTGAGCCGCAGGGTGTGCGGCTCGGAGAGGTCCACGTCGCCGTAGAGGCCGGCGCCCTCGGTGAGGACGTCGACCCCGCGGATCGTCACGATCTGGCTGTCCACCCGCAGCGTCGGAGGGCCGCTGTCGCTCGCGCTCGCATTGCCCAGGAGCTCGAATCGGAGCGGAGGAGCCGGCGCAGGGGTGCCCGGTGCGCGGCCGCCGCAGGCGCCGAGCAGCCCGGCAAGGAGCAGTCGGGGCCTCATGCGGTCTCCCCCGCCCCACCGACGCGCCCCGCCGCGGGGCGTCGCCACCACAGGTACACCGGCACGCCGAGGAGCAGGAGCCCGGTGCCGATCGCCGAGTTCAGCGGACTCTCCAGCACCGCGCTCACGACCACGAACGCCGCCGCCGCCACGAACAGGGCCGGCGTCCAGGGGTAGCCCGGGACGCTCGAAGGGTCTGCGTCGCCATGCCGGCGCCGGTCGGCCGCGCGAATGCGCGAAAGCCCCGCCACGGTCAGCCCGAAGAAGATCCAATCGCCGAAGGAGACATAGTCCACCAGCTGCGCGAACGTGCCGGTGAGGGTGAGCACGATCGCCCACGCCGACTCGGCGACGATCGCGGCGAGGGGGGTGCGGTAGCGCGGGTGCAACGCGGCAAGCCGGGGAAAGAACACGCCGTCGGCGGCCATGGCCTGCAGCACCCGCGGCGTCACCAGGATCACGAGGTCGAGAAAGCCGAAGGTCGAGGCCGCGATCCCCGCCGCGATGAAGGTGGCGCCGAGGGGCCCCAGCAGATCGCGCATGGTGTCGGCGGCCGGCGCGGTGCTCGCGGCGAGCCCGGCCGCGCCGAGCACGCGCAGATAGGCGAGATTGGCGAGCAGGTAGACGGCGGCCACGATCGTCACGCCGAGCACGAGCGCGCGGGGGAGGGTCCGCTCCGGCGCGACGATCTCCTCGGCGACGAAGTTGGTCTGCTGCCAGCCGCCGTAGGTGAACAACACGGGCACCAGGGCCGCGCCGAACGCACGGAGTCCCTGCCCCGCGCCGCCGGCCGGGATCGGAACGGGACGGCTTCCCGCCGGCGCCGCCAGCGCGAACCCCGCGCCGATGAGCCCCGCAAGCGCCGCGAGCTTGAGCACGGTGAACAGGTTGACCGTGACCGCGCCGGGACGCACCCCGGCGCAGTTGATGGCGGCGAGCAGCACGATCGCCGCCACCGCGAGCGGGAGCGTCCATCCCGTGGGCAGGCCGGTGAGCGCCACCATGTAGTCGGCGAAGGTCACGGCCACGGCGGCGATCGCACCCGTGGCGATCACGAGCAGCAGGGCCCAGCCGTAGAGAAACGCCGGCAACGGTCCCCAGGCCTCGCGGAGATACACGTAACCGCCACCGGCGCTCGGCCGGCGCCGGCCGAGCTCGCCGTAGCAGAACGCTCCCACGAGGGCAACCAGGGCGCCGGTCGCCCAGACGGCCAGCACCATGCCCGGCGACTCGACGCGCGCAGCCACCGCGGCCGGCGTTCGGAAGATGCCGCCGCCGATGATCCCACCCACGACCGCCATGGTGGCGGAGAAGAGACCGAGCCGGCGAGCGTAAGTCGTCATGCCGCCTCGCAACTTGAGAGATGGCGGGGCGACGCGCGTCCGAGCCGGAATGATGACGCGTTGTCGCGCAACGCTTTAGGTGTCTGACCCCAGGCGGCACGTCCGTTGCCCTCGAGGCGGGCGTGCCCGCCCGTCGCTTCGTGCTCAGCCTTGCGCTCCTCGCGCTTGCCGCCTGCGGCTTCGACCCGGGTGACGACTCGCCCATGGCGCCGCCGGCGGTCTATCGCGAGTGGTGGGCGAAGACGGAAGCGTGTTCCGGGCTGAGCGGCGACTTCGACCGGATCCAGTGGTCGGAAGTGCCGGGCTACGGCTTCAAGTGCTCGAGCGGCACATGCGCCGGGCACTGGGAGCCGAGTCACAAGGTCTACCTGGCGCAGGACTGGAAGATGAACGAGATGGTCGTACGGCACGAGATGCTGCACGATCTGGTGGGACACAGCGGGCACCCCGACCCGCCGTTCGGCAGTCCCTGTCCGCTCACCTGGGCGACGTGGAAAGGCGATCCGAATCCGGCCTCGGATACGGTCGCCCAGGATCAGGCCGCGTTCTAGCCGCTACTCCTCCGCACGTCCCGGCGGCGCCACGGCCATCGGATCCGCGTCCCCGAGACACCGTCGTACCTCCTCGACCAATCGCTCGGCCGAAAAGGGCTTCGTCAGCAGCGCGCACGGAGCCGCGATGCCCATGCCCGCCAGCTCGTGCGTGGCGTATCCGGACATGAGGACCACCGGGAGCTGCGGATGCGAGGCGGCCAGCGCCTGCATGAGCTGAACGCCATTGAGGCGCGGCATGACGATGTCGCTTACGAGTACGTCGACCTGGGCGGCCCGCACCCTGTCGAGCGCCTCGAGGCCGTCCAACGCCTCGAGCACGAGAAAGCCCTGCTCGTGCAAGGCGCGGGTCACGAATCGGCGTACGGCGGCCTCGTCGTCGACGACGAGAATGCAATGCGTCCCGGGGAGGGGTTCGGTCACGACAAGCCCTGGTTGAAAGTCGAATGGACCGAAATGTGACATCATGGCATGCATTCGGCCAGATGTGACGCGCGCCCCATCGACCGCCGGGGCCCGGGCCTAGCTTCGGCCGAGCGACTCATTCACCGAGGTTCACATGTCCGATGACCGCGCGAAGTCTCCTCCGCCCGCCCCCGAGTCCGCGATGGGCGGCGCGGGCGACAGCGGCGCCCACGGCCGCCACCCCGCCTCCAATCCCGACGCGGCACCACTGCCCGAGCCCGCCGCCGGCGATGCGGCCATCGAGCGCCGCCACGGCAAGCTCCTGACCTACCACGGCCCCGAGCGGCGCCAGGGCCGCGGGCATCTCACGTCCTGAGGCGGCGCACCGGAGGGCTCACTTCCGGCGACGGGCTCACTCCTCGCGAAGGACCACGGCCGGATCCACCCGGGTCGCCCGCCAGGCGGGAAGCAGGTTCGCCACCAGCGCGGTGACGCCGAGCAGGAGCGCGACGGCGATGATGGTGGCGGGGTCGTCCGCATGGACGCCGTAGAGCTGGCTCTCGATCAGGCGGCCGAGGGCGAACGCCGCTGCCACGCCGAGCAGAATGCCGGCACCGGCCAGCACCATGCCCTGGCGGAGCACCAGCCGCAGCACGTCCGCGCGGTCCGCGCCCAGGGCGATGCGCACACCGAGCTCGCGTGAGCGCTGCGCCACCGAATAGCTCATGAGCCCGTAGATGCCCACCGAGGCCAGCACCAGCGCGATCCCCGAAAACAGGCTCAGCAGCATCATCGACAGCCGCCGCTGCCCGACCGATTTCGCCATCAGCTCCTCCATGGAGGCGATGTTCGCGATCGGCTGGTCCGGATCCACCGAGCGGACCGCTCGACGGACGGCGTTGGCGTACGTCTCGGGCTGGCCGGCCGTGCGCACGGCGACGGTCAGCAACGGTCTTCCGGTCTGGCTGAGCGGCAGGTAGAGCTGGAGCCGGTTCTCCGCGTCGAGCCCTTCCTGCTTGGTGTGCCCCACCACGCCCACGACCTGGATCCACTCGCGCGCGGAGGTGTCGGCGGCGCCCGCCGGCGGGCCGAAGGTGATCCGCTTGCCGACGGGGTCGTCGTGCGGCCAGTAGCGCCGCACGAACTCCTCGTCGATCACCGCCACGGGCGGCGCGCCGGCGCGGTCCTGGTCGTTCAGGAGGCGGCCCCGGCGCAGCGGGATCCGCAGCGTCTCGAAGTAGCCCGGGCTCACGACGCGGATGTCGCCCCAGGGATTGGGCTGCTTGGGAGGCGGCTGATAGCCTTCGATCTCGAAGCTTCCGGTGGTCCACCCGCCGCTGAAGGGCATCACGGAGGTGGCGCCCACGCCCCGAACGCCCGGCACGGCCGCGAGCGCGGGCAACGCCTGGTCGAAGAACGCGATCTGAGCGGTATCCGACGGATATCGCGCGGGCGGCAGCGCGAGGTTGAACGTCAGCAGATGGTCGGGCTCGAAGCCGGGGTCCACGCCTTGCAGCCGGGCGAAGCTCTTGATGAGCAGGCCCGCGCCGGTGAGCAGCGTCAGCGCGAGCGCGACCTCCGCGACCACCAGCGTCCGGCGCAGCCCCTGGCCGCTCCGGTCGCCCGCGCTGCCGCGGCCGCCTTCCTTGAGCATGCCGTGCAGGTCGGCCGCGGCGGTGTGGAGTGCCGGCGCCAGCCCGAAGATCAGGCCGGTCACCAGCGAGATCGCCAGCGTGAACACCATGACCGGGCCGTCCACCCCGATCTCCTCGGCGCGCGGCAGGTTCGCGGGATTGACGGCGACGATCGCGCGCACGCCCCAGAAGGCGAGGAACAGGCCCAGCACGCCGCCCGCGAGCGCGAGCAGGACGCTCTCGGTGAGGAGCTGGCGGACCAGCCGGTCACGGCTCGCGCCCAGCGCGGTGCGGACCGCAATCTCCTTCGAGCGCGCCGCGGCCCGCGCCAGCAAGAGGTTGGCGACGTTGGCACACGCGATGAGGAGCACAAACCCGACGGCGCCCAGCAGCACGAGCAGCGCCGGGCGCACGTTGCCGACCATGCGCTGCGCCAGCGGCGTCACCATCAAGCTCCAGTCGGACATGTACTGGTCGGGATATTGGCGCTTGAGCTGCTCGGCGATGGTGCGCATCTCGGCGACGGCCTGCTCCATCGGCACCTCGACCCGCGTACGGGCGACCAGGTTCAGGTACTCGTTCGTGCGGTTGTCGTCTGTCAGCTGCTCGGGCCGGAACGAGAGCGGCGCCCACAGCTCGACGTTGCGGTTCTGGACATCGCGGAAGCCGTGCGGCATGACGCCCACGACTTCGTAGCTCTCGCCGTTGAGCGAGAGCGACCGGCCGATCACCGCGGCCGACCCGCCGAACTGCCGCTGCCACAGGCCGTAGCTCAGGACCACGACATGGTCCCGCCCAGCGCTGTCTTCGCCCGGGAGCAGCGTGCGGCCGGCCAGCGCCGGCACCTCGAGGGTCCCGAAGTACCGCCCGCTCACCCGCGCGCCGACGAGCCGGACCGGCTCGCCCCGGCCGGTCAGGTTCGGACCCCAGTTGACTTCGACGGCCATGGACTCGATCGAGCGCGCCCGATGCTGGTAGTCCACGAAGCCGGGCGCGGACACCGGCGCCTTCATGCCCCCGAGCGACGGATAGTAGTGCTCGATGGTGACCAGCCGGCCGGGATCGCCGTATCCGAGCGGGCGCAGCAGCACCGCGTTCACGGCGCTGAAGATCGCGGTATTGGCCCCGATGCCGAGGGCCAGCGTGAGGACCACGACGAGGCTGAAGGTGGGGCTCTTGAGGAGGCGGCGGAGACTGTAGCGCAGATCCTGAAGCAGGCTGTCCATGGCTCGCTCGGGGTGCGGGAAGGAGAGCGCGACCCCGTGTTGGACGTGGCTCGGGCCGAAAAGGTTGCGTCCGCTAGTCCTCCCAGGCGGTCAGGAACCGTTCGCTCGTGGTCAGCGCCTCGCAGGCCTGATCCAACGACGCGTAGTCGGTCGCCCGCTCGCGACGGAAGGTCTCGTAGGCGGTTCGGCTCTCCCAGTGGTCAACCGTCAGGAAGCACGGCGACCCCACGCTTCGGCGAAACAGCTCGGTGCCGAGGTAGCCCGGCGCGCGCCGGAAGAACTCCGTCCAGGGACCCTCGTGCCCATAGGCCGCCGCGAACTCCGGCGTCCGCTCGTCGCTGGTCTCGAACTGCCAGAGGATGTGGAACACTCGCCCTCCTTTCTCCCCAGCGCCCGTCAGTAGTCGTATGCCTCGGCGTCGGCCACGCGCCAGTCAGCGGTGAACAGGACGCTCGCGGCCATGCCGCCCCGGCGCCGCTCGCCCCGGGCGTAGCAGATCCAGGCGACAGACGCACCGTGGCGTTCGATCGGGTGGTCCCGCGCGCGCTCGCAGCCGAGCGCGGTCCAGCGCACGATGCCCGCCAGCGCCTCGCGCCAGTCACTCCGCTCCGCGTCGCCCAGGAACCCGTGCAGCGCCGGGACCGTGAGGGCGGAGTCCGCGCCGTCGGCGAGTCGGCCGAGCAGCGTCTCCAGCGGCACCGGGGGGCGCGAGCCGGACACCGGCCGCTCGAGCCGATGCGGCGGCACCTGCGCCGAATCCAGCAGTCCGGCGATGGCCAGCGCCATGGCTTCGGGGTGCGCCTCGGCCAGATTGGCGAGGACGATCACCGTGAGGCCGGAGGCCGGAAAGCGCTCGAGCGCCGTGCGGAAGCCTTGCCACGAGCCCGTGTGGCCGATCCGCCGCACCGTTCGGAGTTCGTTCAGCTCCCAGCCGAAGCCGTAGGGATAACTCGTCCCGTCCTCGAGCCGGACCGGCGTCCACGCCTGGTCTCGGTCGCGGGCGGAGAGGACGGCGCCCGCATCCCACCCCATCACCCAACGGGCGAGGTCGCGCACGGTGAGATAGAGGGAGCCGTCGGCGGTTGTGTTGAGCATCGGCGCCACCCACTCCTGGTTGAGCAGCGTGTCGCCCGAGAGCCGGTAGCCCGCCGCCCGGTTGGGTACGATATCCGCCTCGGAGATGATGCGCGCGCTGCGCATGCCGAGCGGCAGGAAGATCCGCCGGCGGAGCAGATCGCCGTAGAAGGTCCCGGTGACGCGGCGGATGATCACGCCGAGCAGCACGTAGCCGGTGTTGCTGTAGCGCCAGTGCTCGCCGGGCCGGAACAGCGGCCTGAGCCCGGCCGCGACCCGCACCAGCTCCGCCTCGGTGTAGTCGCGCCGGAGGTCGACGACGCTGTCGGTATAGTCGGGGATGCCCGACGTGTGGGTGAGCAGGTGCCGGACGGTGATGGAGTCCCAGGCCGGCGGGCCTTCGGCCAGGTAGCGGCGGATCGGCTGGTCGAGCCCGAGCTTCCCCTCCGCCGCGAGCTGGAGCACCAGCGCCGCCGTGAATTGCTTGCCGAGCGAGCCCGACTGGTACACCGTGCTGTCGGTGGCGGGCGCGCGGAGCTCGACGTTGGCCTCTCCCCACCCGCGCATGAGCACGATGCGATCGCCGCGCAGCACCGCGACCGAGACGCCCGGAATCCGCTGGCGGGCGAGCTCCTGGCGGACGAACCGGTCCACCGCCGCGCGCGTCGCGCCGTCCTGGGCGGCGAGCGCGCGCATGGGAGCGAGCGTCGCGAGCGCCAGCGTCAGGGCGCGGCGCACCCTATCCGTCCGCCCGCCGAGGTCTCCGCACCAGCTCACCGCCGCAATTGGGACATCGCTGGCCGAGGGTCATGGTGCACGAGGGGCAGAAGGTGCACTCGTAGCTGCAGATGAAGGCGAGGTCGCCCTGGGCGAGCCCGGCGCGGCAGCGCTCGCATTCCACCCGCATCTCGAGGCTCACGCCGGCGCGCGCGGCGCGAACGCCGTGAGCCCGGCCGCCGCAACCTCGCCGTCCTGCGCCGAGGTCATGCCGCTCACGCCGATCGCGCCCACCACGCGGCCGTCCACGCGTACCGGCAGGCCGCCCTCGAGCAGGACGCTGCCGGGTAAGGTCATCAGGGCGGCGCGCCCGCCCGCAACACCGTCTTCCAGGGCCTTGGTAGGCCGCTGAAGCCGCGCCGCGGTGCGCGCCTTGAGCACCGCGATGTCCTGGCTGCCCGGCTGGGTCTCGTCCAGGCAGTGAAAGAGTATCAGGCCGCCGGCCGGGTCCACCACCGCGACGGCAACGGTCCAGCTCCGCTCGGCGGCGAACGCCTCCGCCGCGGCGGCCATGGCCCTCGCGCCCTCGAGCGTCAGGGTGCGGGTCTCGCGCACATGTGCCATGGAGTCGTCCGGCCTAACCGACGTAGCGGGCGACCGACATGGCCGCTGCCGCGAGCAGGAGCAGGACGGCCGAGGCGCGAGCCCCCCAGGCGAGCCGCGCCTGGAGTTGCTGCACGGTTGCGAGATCATCGCCTGACGGCGGACCGCCCGCGGCCTGCGCCCGAGCCATGATCGCGCCGAGCTCGCGGGCCGCCGGCGCGTTCACCGCCGTGCCGAAGCCTGTGCCCGCGATGGCAAGCAGCGCGCCGAGGCCGAAGGTGACGCCTGGCCCCGAACGCATCCACTCGACCGACCCGAAGCCGGCCGAATCGTGCCAGTAGAGCAGGAGGCCGGCCAGCATGGTCAGCACGCCGGCGCCGCCGAGCCAGGCCGGCATCCGGCGGATCTGGGTGAGCTGGTGCATCAGGGCTCCGCCGGCGGGGCCGATGCTCCGGACGCTCGGGATGAGGAAGAAGGCGATGAAGGTGACGGCGCCAACCCAGAAGACGCCGATGACGATGTGGAGCAGGCGAAGCAGCAGGAGGAGACCGCTTGACATAGGCAAGAATGCTCCGGAAAGAGGGCTGACGGTCGGGCCAAATGTGGCCTGGCAGGCAGTGGATGTAAGGCCGCCGCGGCCGCGCGCGCTAGAGCGACGACTCACCCTCGCCGTCGAGCGGCTCGACCACGACCGCGGTCCCGTAGCACAGCACCTCGGTCACCCCGGCCATGATCTCGGTGGCGTCGTACTGGATGCCCACGACGGCGTTGGCGCCCCGGTGCTGCGCGTGGGCGAGCAGGATGTCGAAGGCCTCGCCGCGGGCGCGGTCGCAGAGCGTGGTGAGCATCGTGATGTGGCCGCCGAGCATCGTCTCGAGCTTCGCGCCGATCGTGCCGAACAACGAGCGCGACCGCACCGTCACACCCCGGACGACGCCGAGCGATTGCACGATCCGGTAGCCGTCGAGCGCGAAGGTGGTCGAGGTCATGCTTTCATCCATGGCCGTGCGTCTCCCAGTCTCGATTCAGCATCCCATAGACGACGTGATCGAGGAAGCGGTCGGTGATCCAGTGCGATTCGCGCCGGATGCCTTCAGCCTGGAATCCGAGGCGTTCCGCGACCGCGCGGCTGGCCCGGTTCTCGACCGCGCATTGCATCTCGACCCGGTGCAGGCCCTCCACGCGGAACAGCCGGTCCACGGCCCAGCGCGCGGCCCCCGTGGCCAGGCCGCGGCCGGTGCGGCCGGCACCCAGCCAGTACCCGACCTCCGCGTTTCTATTCTGGCGGTGGATGTACCAGCACACCACCCCGCCGGCCAGGGCGCCGTCGACCCGGATGCCGCAGTGAAAGCCGTCTCCGGCCGCCAGCCGGTGCTCGAAGCCCCGAATGAATTCCGCCACCTCCTCCGGCGCGCGCAGCGACGACGACCACCGCAACCAGCGGTCCAGATGCGCGCGGCTGCGCTGGAGCACCGTGTACATCTCCGCCGCGTCGCGCTGGTCGAGCGGACGGACGCTGACGCCCTCCGCGATGGCGTGCTCGGGCAGCGTGGCCCCGACGGCCGGGGCGCTCACGCGGACGCCGTCCCCGCGCCGCGCGGCACCGCGAGCCTGGCTTCCAGGCGACGGCGCGCCTCGGGCCATTCCTCCGCCAGGATCGAGAAGAACACGGAGTCGCGCAGCGTGCCGTCGTCGTTGATCATATGGTGTCGGAGCACGCCTTCCTCGCGGGCGCCGATCCTGAGGATGGCGGCGCGCGAGCGGTGATTGAGCGCGCTGGTCTTGAGCTCGACCCGGATGCACCCCCAGCCCTCGAACGCATGGCGCAGCATGAGCAGCTTGGCCTCCGTATTGGCCGCCGTGCGCTGAAAGGGGCGGGCGAGCCAGGTCCAGCCGATCTCGACCCGGCGATGGGGCCGGCTGGCGTTCCCGAAGCGGGTGCTCCCGATGACCCGGCCGGTGGCACGCGAGACCGTCGCGAAGGGGAGCGCCGTGCCGGCCCGCTGCTCCTCGAGCGCCTCGGCGACGTAGCGCTCCATGGCGGCGCGGTCGTGCAGTCGCGAGACGGTGAGCCGCCAGAGCTCGGGGTCGAGGCCGACCTCGCACAGGCCCTCGAGGTGCGCCAGGGTGAGCGGCTCGAGGCGGACGTGCGCTCCCTCGAGCGTCACGGGGACGAGGTCGAAGCTCATGGCGTCGGTGCTCATGCCTCGAGCCCCGCGGCCCGGCGCACCTCGGCGTCGTCGGGCACGGCCGTGAATGAGGCGAGCAGCTCATCGGGCAAGGCCCGGCGGCGGCCGGAGGCGAGATCGACGAACACCCAGCGGGTTTCGGCCCGCGCCAGCAGGGCGGTATCGTCCTCCCGCACGAACAGGTAGCGCCGCGGCGTCGAGCGCTGGCTGAACTCAGGCACCCAGGTATACACCGCCATGCGCTGGCCCGCGACCGCCGGACGCAGGTACTCGACGAAGTGCGACCGCACGACCCAGCCGGCGCCGAGTGTGCGGTAGCGCTCCATGGGCCATCCCGCGGCGGCGGAATGCTCGATCGCCACGTCCTGCATCCAGGCCACGTAGGCGAGGTTGTTCACATGCCCCTGGCCGTCCATCGCGCTCTCGGGGATCACGAACCGCTTGACGTAGTAGCGGACCGAGGCCTCCATCCCGGCGTCAGGGACAGGTGACGCGGCGATAGGGAAAGTCCACGCCGCGGATCGTACCGTGTCGGCTGCCCTCGACCCGCGCCACGAGGGAATCTCGGCCCGCGCGCCGGTATATGACGCGCTGTGGGAAATCGTGGGTCGGATTCTCGAAGGTGACCGCGATATCCGACACCGCGATGCCCGTGAAGTCCGCCGGCGCCTGCCCCGACGGCTGCGCCGCGTACACCAGCCGGCCGCCCCGCTCCTCGATCCGGACCTGCTCGTACTCGACCAGGCTGTCGCCCCGAAGCGTGCGGCCGGTGCCGAGCATGAGACCGCCTCGCGGCCGGTTCCACTGTTCTTCGACGATCTGCCGGCCCGTGCGCTGCTCCCAGCAGCCCGCGAGCCACGCCAGCTGCATGACGCCGCCGGTCGAGGACTGCGCGGCCAGGGCCGCGGGCCAACCGGCCGCGGCGATCACGAGCGTCACGAGCCCGAGCGAGCGCACCATCACCTTTCCTCCGATGCGTGGACGTGGGAACGAGCCTGGCATGATGGCGCGGGCTTGGCGATTGCGCGAGCCCGGTCTACCGTTCGCGCTCACCCCCGACGGGAGTCAGCTGTGCAGTCCGACGAGCTCAAGGCCCTGCAGGCGCCGCTGAAGGACACCTACCGCACCGCGCCCGAGCGCGCGCTCATCACGCTCACGGCGAGCGGCGAGCTGGATGCCCAGGAGATCAGCTGCCGGGTGGACACTGGACGCGCGCTGGTCGACGCGGGCCTCCACCCGGCGACGGGCGGTACCGGCATGCTCGCCTGCTCCGGCGATCTGCTGCTGCAGGCGCTGGTGGCGTGCGCCGGCGTGACGCTTCGCGCCGTGGCGGTGGCGCTCGCTCTGCCCGTCCGCGGGGGCCAGGTGCGGGCGGAAGGCGATCTCGACGTCCGGGGGACGCTGGGCGTGAGCAAGGACGCACCCGTCGGATTCCGCGCCATCCGGCTCCGCTTCGACCTCGACAGCGATGCGACGCCCGACCAGATCGCCACGCTGGAGAAGCTCACCGAGCGCTACTGCGTGGTGCTGCAGACGCTGCGCGTTCCGCCGACCGTCACCGTTCAGACGGCGGCCTGACCCCCGCGGTCGGGGGCGCCGACCAGAGCGCGGGCAGAGCGGACACCGCCTCCACCACGTGGGTCGAAGGCGCGTCTTCGAGGGCCGCGCGGTCGTGCGCGCCGGTGAGCACGCCGATGCGCCAGCGCGCCCCCGCGTTTCGCGCCGCCTCGAGATCGAGACGGGTGTCTCCGACGACCGCGACCCGCTCGCCGTCGCTCATGCCGCAGTGCTCCATGGCTCGGTAGATCATGTCCGGCGCGGGCCGGCCCCGCGGCACGTCGTCCGCGCAGATCCAGGTCTCTATCAGCGGCGCCCAGCTCACGGCGGCGCGCACCCGCTCGACGATCTCACGGTCGAACCCCGTCGTCACCGCCAGCCGCACGCCCGCCGCCCTGAGCCGCTCCAGCGCCGCCGCCACACCGGGCAGTGACAGCGAGCCGTCTGCGGTGAGCCGCTCGAGCAGCAGCCCGCGGAAGCGGCCGTAGACCGCCTCGGCCCGGCCCGGGTCACCGGACCCTGTCAGCAGCCGGGCGAGCACCTCACGCTTCGAAGCACCGCGCCAGCGCGTGAGGTCCGCGGCCTCGACGGCCACGCCTGCCTCCTGGAGCGCCGCCTGAAACGCCGCCGGCACCTCGCCGCGGTCGCGGATCGTGGTGCCGGCGAGATCGCAGACCAGGAGCTCAGGCGGCGGCGGGATCGGGCCCGAGGGCATAGTGGGCGAGCACCCGGCGAACGCGGCCGTCGGCATCGAGCTCCATACACTCGGCGCCGACGAGGGCCTGCACGCTCTGATAGTGGAGCACGACGCTGCCCGCGCCCGCGTAGGCGCGGTACAGGACGAAGCGGAGATCGGGAAAGCGCCCAAGGGCCTTGCCCCAGTAGTCCCGGAGCGCCGCCTTCCCGTGCACCGTCACCTCGCCGGGGCCCAGCACGACTTCGACCAGCGGCGAGGTCACCGTCACGTCGTCGGTGTAGTGGTCGAGAATGCGGTCGAGATCGTGACTGTTCCAGGCCGCGATCCATTGCTGCGCGAAGTCCTGGGCTTCCGCCTCCGTCATAGGGATTGCCCCTCCTCGTCCGTGAGGCCGTCCACGCAGTTGAGGAGCAGGCTGGTGTTGAGGTCGTAGAGGCGGGCGAACGGCGCGACGCGAGGATCCATGTCAGGGCTCGGGCGAGCGGCGCTCGTCAGCCGAGCGTCCGGGTATCCACGGCTCCCCACGCGGGACGCCGCCACGGAACTCGAAGTGCGCGGTGTCGAGCCCGCGAAGCGGGGCGCCCGGGCCGGTGCGCTCAGGATGACGCCCGAGCCAGGCGCGGTAGTACGCCGCCAGTCCGGCCGCGGGGTACCACGCGCCGGCGTCGAGGCCCGGGTACTGATCAGCGTACTCGGCTTTGAGCCGCGCGACCCGCACGACGGGATCGCCCGGCACGCCATCCGGCACCGCGGGGGGCGGGGTGGAATCGGGGCTCACCGCTTGCCCGGCGTCATCCGCCCTCCGCCACGGGCTCGGTGAAGCGGCTGCAGCGCACCGAGAGCGTGAGCGGCTGTCCCTCGGCGTCGACGCCTTCCACTCGGAGCATGCCGCCTGCACCGGTCGGCTCGACGCGCGCCCGCGCGGAGCCATGCTGCTCCGCGCCCTTCACCGTGGCGATCCGGTGAGTTTGCCCGCGCAGCGTCAGTCCGAGCGACACCTGGAGCTCGCTCGTGCCCTTGGGGTGCCACAGCGTGAGGTTGACGTAGGGCAGCTCGCCCGATGGGGCGTCGACCCGCGCGCTCCACATCGTGGCGGGCACGTCGTAGATGGACGCGTCGTGCGTGGCGTGGCATTCACCCATGCCCGCGAAGGCCGCCGAGCCATCGGCCACCCGGGCCGTGGCGCTGAGCTCGACCGGGTCGGTGATCGTGGCTGATGGCGGCGCGGGGGCCGTAGCGCCCGGCTCGGCGGACGGCGCCGCCCGGCCGTCGCGGGACGCGGCGCCCGGGTGGGACTCGCCGGCCGCGCGCGCTCGGTCACCCCCGCAGCCGATGACGAGCAGCAGCATCAGGGCGGCAACTGGCTGGCGATGGTTCATCGTTCTTCCTGCGTCATCGTTCGCTGAGTCGTCCGGTTGCCCTCAGCCGGGCGACGCTCGAGCCGGCGCCCGGTTCCCGGTGCTTCGATGATATACCGTTCACCAAAGTAACTGGCGAGCGTGACCGTGTCCCGTCCGTTTCCGCCCCTGCTGTTCGCGCTGCTCGCCGCCTGCGCCTCGCCTGGTTCGCGCGCCGAGGCCGCGCCGCCTCCCGAGGCGCCCGCGGGCGCCGTCGTCCAGATCGAGAATCAGTCGGCCTCCCGGGTGGACGTGTACGTGCTCGGCGATGGCGGCCGCATCCGGCTCGGCTGCGCGCCATCGGAGGCGAAGACGAGGCCTCCGATCCCGCCGGGGCTCATCGCTACCGCGGCCCGAACGTCCACTCGGTGAACAGGCCCACCCACATCATCGCGGCGGCGAGGGCGAGGTAGAGTCCCGCCGTCGGCTCGTCGCCGATCAGACCTCGCAGCCAGCGGGCCCGGTAGTTCTCCCAGAACCACCACGGCCTGGCCAGCGTCATGAGCGCCAGGATGGCGCCGATGCCCACCCAGAGCGTGCGGTCCCGCGGCCAGCCCAGCACGTCCGCGCCGGCGTAGAGGACAGCCGCCGAGAAGATCGACACCATGAACAAAATGAGCCCACCCGTGCGTCCACGCCGGTCGGGCCCGTCGCGTTCCCGCGTCTCCGCTGGGGGCTCGGCCCATTCGTTCGCCGCGAGCACCGCGAACAGGAGACTGATCAGCGCGAAGGCGATCGCGAGAGACTTCACGGCGCCCACGCACGACGGCGCTCGCACGGCCGGTGAGATGCCCGAAGCATGGGCAGTCAAGCTAGCGCGCGACCGCCGCCCCGCCAGAGGTCCTAGCTTTCGGACGGGTGCAGATGAACGACGTCGACGGGAAGGCGTTCGGCCAAGGCGGCCGCCACCATGCTGCGGTGGCAGTGCGCCGGATCGGCCTCGAAGCACAGGACACACACGGACCGGTTGGCTCCCACGAGCTCCGCCAGCTCCGACAGCTCGGCCTGCGCCTCGTGGGTGGCCAGGTGGCGCAAATAGACGGCCCGCATGCGGGCGTGGCGGCCGGCCCGCGCCGCCGCGCGGCCCTCGGCCGGCGTTCCCAGGGCGCGGAGGTGGACGTAGCCGATGCCTGCCTCGGCGAGATTGGCCGCGAGGCGGGACTTGCTGAACCCCGGCCGGCGGGAGCTCGCGACGGCGCGGACGTCCACCAGCAGGCTGATGTCGGCCTCGCGCAACGCGCGGAGGAAGGAATCGACGGTGGCGGCTTGGTATCCGATAGTGGCCACGGTACGGCGTGAGCCCCGCCTCACGTCTATCGCGCCGGCGCGGGCTGGCCGGCGTGGATCTCGAAGCGGATCGGGCGAGACATGGACGCTCCGGGACTCCGGAGGGATGATCAGTGGCCGGCGCCTTGCCGCGGCAGGCGGGCCCTGGCCTCCGCGTCGAGCAGCACCAGCTCCGCGCGGTACACCTGGCGCAAATAGCGCGGCGCGAGGCAGCGCTCGACCCAGCCGCTCACGCCGTCCTTCGTCCACGTGGTCTCGAACGTCACCCGCGAGGCCCGGCCGTCCTGGGCCGGCTCGACCAGGAAGCGGGTGGCGGCGCCGGTGGCGAGGTCGGTTTCGAGCAGCTCGCGCCCGGGGACGGGCTCCGTGATGTCGGCCCGGACCGTGCGCGCGGTCCCGAACGCCCGCATGCGAAACCGGATGCGTGTCCCCGCGCCGGAGCCGCCCCGCTCGACTTCGAGGCTCTCGAAGTAGCGAGGCGGCAGGATCGCCGGGTGTCCCTCGCGGTAGTCCGCGATGATGCCGTACACCACCGGCGCCGGCGCCGAAATGATGGACGACTGGGAGACACGTATTTGGGGCATCGGTCTCACACGTCGATGTCGAGGGACCGTTCGACGATCCGTCCCACCAGCCCGTAGCGGACCGCGGCTTCGGCCCCGAGCCAGAAGTTCCGGTGGGTGTCCTCTTCGATCCGCTCCAGCGGCTGCCCCGTTTCCCGCGCGAAGATGCGGTTGAGCCGATCGCGCATGCGCAGGATCTCGCGCGCCTCGATGTCGATATCGCTGGCCGAGCCGCCCGCGCCGCCGGCCGGCTGGTGGAGCAGGAAGCGCGTATTGGGGAGACAGAGGCGGCGCTCGCGCGGCACTGCGACGTAAATGAGCGCGGCCGCGCTCGCGACCCATCCCGTGCCGATCATCCGGACCGGCGACCGGATGAACCGGATCAGGTCGTGGATGGTGTCGCCCGCCTCGACGTGGCCTCCCTGGGAATTGATGAAGACCGTGATGCCCGCGTCGGAGTCGGCCTCGAGCGCGAGCAGCTGGCCCGAGACCGTCGCGGCCCGACCTTGGGTGATCTCGCCGCTGATGACGACGGTCCGTGCGCGCAGGAGGCGCTCGGCGATGGGATCGTAGCGGGCGGCAGGCAGGCTTTCGGGCTCGGACTGGTAGGGCATAGATTCGTCTCCTTGCTGGGACTGGCAGACGGTCAGGTTGGTCGATCGGCGAAGCGCATCTCGTTGGTGGGCACGAAGCCCAGACGCTCGTACAGCGGTCGGCCCTCGTCGGACGCGTGGAGCACCAGCCGATCGAGCCGCTCCGCCGCCGCCCACTCGAGCACGCGACGCATCAGCATCTCGGCCACGCCGCGGCGGCGCCACCCCGGGTCGGTATACACATTCACCACGATGGCGTGGCGTCCCTCGGCCACGGCCACGCCGCCGTCCGCGCGGCGAAGCGGGTGCGGCTGCACCAGCCGGCGCTGCACGCCCGCCCCGCCGATGACAGTGTCCGCATGAGGCGGCGTCGCGAGCCAGCCGACGTACTCGCCGCGTCCCAGCATCTGCCGGAGCCGGGCGGCGGCGGCCGCGCGAAAGGTGGCGAACGTCTCCGGCGGCAGCTGGCCCATGTCGGCGAACATGCGGGCGCGATGCTCGGCGATGATCTCGGCATCAGCTGCAACGGCCGAGCGGATGCGCACTACTCGAACCGCGCGCAGGTGGGGGTCTGCTCTCGGAGCACCGCCTCCTGGCTGAAACGGCGCTTGTACTCGGCGGCCAGCTCCGCCACCGCCCGGCGGTCGGCCTCGCTCCCGCCGTGGAGCAGCGTGAGGATCTTCGATCGCTCCCGCTCGACGGTGCCGCTCTGCCCTTGCCATTGCCCGATGGCCTCGACGACGCTGAACCCGCGGGGAAACCGCGGCGTCACGACCTCGTCGAGAAACGTCTGCCACTCGGCGTCGCTCACCGTGCCGCCCCCGGGCCGATTCCTGCCGAAGTACACGACCTCATGCACCAGCGTCGAGTCGCCGGCCGGGCACGAAGCCGCCGGAGCGGCGGCGGCCGGCTCATGGCGGGGCGCGCACGCGAGCGCGACGAGCGGCGCGAGCCAGAAGCCGGACGCGAGACGGCGCGGCCGATGCACGGCGTCGATCAGCGGGTGCGAATGCGCTCGAGCTCGACGATCTGGCCCACCTGATGGGTGCCGAGTCGGTCGGGGCGGGGGCGCGCCACCGCCTCGACCGCGAGGCCGTCCTTCCGGAACGCGGCCGGCAGGTTCGTCGGGTCATAGGTGACCCCGTCCGCGCCCACAATCGTGAAGAACCCGCCCTCCAGCGGCACGCGGCGGACGATTCCGACGATGGTCATGCTCGACCCCACGGTTTCCGAGTTGCTCGAGGGCGGCGTCACCCAGCCGTCGGTTCCGCCGCCGCATGCGGCGAGCAACAGGAGCGGAAGCAGGTACATCCGATGCATGGGCCCTCCCTGGTTCAGACGCGTCTACATGCTTTCCAATTCCCAGCGCCCGGGGTATCGGCGGATGAAACCATCCGCGTCCACCTCGAGCTCGGTGGGGCGCGAGCCGTTCGTCTCGTAGCGATACGTGGCCTCGCCGGTCCGCCGGTACGTCTGGTCGAGCGCCTCGAGCTGAAACGCCGGGAACGCGAGCCATGCTGCGCGCGCGGCGCCTGCCTGGCCCAGCTGCAGGGCGAGGCGGCGGATGGGCAGCATGTTGGTCGACGGGCTGAAGGCCAGGTCGATGTCCAGGCAGCCTCCGAGCTCGGGCTGCGCGCGGCCGTCGAGGTGCCAGCGTCGATCGGCTGTGACCAGCAGGTCCACCCGCACGTGCCGGAGCCCAATCCATCCGACAACCCAGGCATGCCGGGTCTGCCAGCCCCCGTCGCAGACTACCGCGTACTCGAGCCGGCACGCCTGGTCGTCGTGGCCGAAAACGGCCATGCCGCTGAGCTGCCAGAAGGGCTCGTGAAACACCAGCCGCGCGGCCTCGTGCCCCGGCTGGTCGAGGCGCCGCCACAGCAGCGTTCGGCCCGGGTGGCTCATCGCCTCCCCCCGCCGGCGGCCGGGCGCGCCGTTCCGCGTCCGCGCATGTCTGGATCATAGCCGGGTGCCCCGTCGCCGTCGCCGACCGCGGCGCGGAGGCGGCGCGCCTCCGCTTCGGTTTCGCGACGGACCAGGGCCTCGACCCGGCGGCGGAAGGCGCCGCCGAAATAGTCGGGGACGCTCTCGGTGAGGCCGAGCTCGCCGGGCTCGCCGGCCCAGGTCAGCCGAGCGGCGTAGGGCTCGAGCTCACGGCGGATCCGGGCCAGGGCGAGCTGGAGCGCCTGGATCCCGTCCTCGCCGTCGACGCGGCCCGCTCGGCCACGCCCGACACCCCGGATGCGGTAGGCGCAGCGCCAGCGGCCGCGCGGGCCCTCGACCGGTGCATCGACCTCGACAACTACGGCGCGGCCGGACGGGAGAAGTGAGAGCCGCCGGGTCACGAACGGCGCGCCGGACATCACGGCGCTGCCCGACCGTGCGGCGTCACCGGGCGGCGCCTCCGAACGCCTCGTGCACGCCGCTGAAGACGAACTGCACGGCCACGGCGGCGAGGATGAGGCCCATGATACGGGTCACCACGCGAATCCCCGTCTTCCCCAGCCGGCTGAGCAGCGGCTCGCCGAGCCGGAGCGAGAGATACGAGATGATGCCCGTGAGCACGATGGCCCCGTACACGACCGCCGTCTGCGCGGGGCCGCGGGCCTGTCCGGCGGCCACGATGGCGGTCGAGATCGCGCCGGGACCGGCCAGCATCGGGATCGCGAGCGGGGTGACCGCCACGTCCTCCTTGATCTGCCCCTCGTACACCTCGTCGCGGCCCTCCTGGGTTCGCCGCTCGCCCTGCAGCATGTCCATGGCGACGAACCACAGGATGAGGCCGCCCGCCGTGCGAAACGCGGCCAGGGTGATGCCGAACGCGCGGAACAGCATCGTGCCGCTCGTCCCGAACACGATGAGCAGCACCGTCATCGCAACGCAGGCACGGCGCGCGGTACGTCGGCGTTCCTCCCGGGTCTCCCGCTGCGTGATCACCAGATAGGTGGGAATGGCCGCGATCGGGTCCACGATGAACAGGACCGAGGTAAAGGTGACCAGCGCGAAGCGCGGCAGGTCCTCCGCGATCACCACTCAGCCATCGTCCCGCGGCCCGCCCGCCAGCCTGGCCGTCTCCGCATCGAGCCGCGCGCGCAACGCCTCGAGCAACGGGTCGCCGGCAGTGTACCGGCGGCCGTAGTTCAGATTGAACGCGTAGTCGAAGTCGGCCGGGTTCCGGCCCTGGGTGTGCTGGAGAATGGTCTCCAGCTTGTCGAGCCCTTTCGCGATGCGCGCCTCGGGGGTCGCCGCGGCTTCGTACTCGTCCCACAGCGCCAGGATCTCGCCGCGGAGGCTCTCGGGCAGCGGCTCCGTAAGCCGGACCAGGTCGGCGCGCTCCTGCCCCGCCTTGGGCGCGCTCGCCTGCTGCTCGGGCGCGGGCACGTCGCCGCCCAGCGCCTCGCCGAGGTCGTGGACCAGACACATGCGGAGCAGCCGGGCGAGATCGACGCGAGGAGCGTCGCCGTAGAGCAGCATGGCCATGAGGCAGAGCCGCCAGGTATGCTCGGCGACGCTCTCGCGCCGGCCCTGGGACGTCCACCCGCTTCGCGTGACCGTCTTGAGCCGCTCGGCCTCGCGCAGAAACTCGAGGATGCCATCGAGCTGGTCGGTCGAGATCGTCATGGTGGGGATAGTGGCGGGGCGCGTGCGCGCGCGCCAGCCCTCGGGCTTCGTCGCTCGCCGCGTGGTACGGGCCGCTCGGAAGGCCGCCGTGCGCCGGGAGGCGTACTGCTCAGCGCTGCCCTCAGCGCTCGAAGGCGAACCGCCTCATGGCGGCGAACGCGCGGGCGAGATCGGCAAGTTGATGGTGGGCGTTGAGGCCGCTCGGATTGGGCAACACCCAGAGCGCGGCGGGGCCCAGCGTTTCGGCCTGCCGGCCGATCCCGGCCCGCGGCCGGCCGAACGCGGTTCTGTACGCACCGACACCGAGCACGGCGACGCAGCGCGGGTGCAGCCGGCGAACCTTCGCCGCGAGCCGCCGGCGTCCCCGCTTGAGCTCATCGGGCGTGAGCTCCGCGGCGCCCGCGGTCGCGCGCGCTACCAGGTTGGTGATGCCGACGCCCAGGCTGAGCAGCTCGGCCTCGTCGCGCGGGCGCACGACCCCGTCGGTGAAGCCGGAGGCGTGGAGAGCGGGCCAGAAGCGGTTGCCCGGACGGGCGAAGTGGTGACCGGTCGCGCCCGAGTAGAGACCGGGATTGATCCCGCAAAACAGCACGTGCAGATCCGGGGCGATCAGATCGGGGACCCGCCGGCCGGCCGCGCCGGCGATCTCCGCCGGCGTCGGCCGCTCGGGCCGGGCGGCGCGGGGCATTCCGTCAGGTCGGGAAGGCGGGCGGGTACAGCGCGTCGCTTTGGTCGAGATTGCCCGTGTCGGCGTAGGCCATCGGGGCGAGCGATGCTTCGCGAACCGCGCCACCCACCACGCGGGCCACGATGAGCTCGTGATCTCCCGCGGGCATCGTCCCCACCACGCGACACTCGAGCCATGCGGCGGCCTCGAGCAGAAGCGGTGCCCCGAGCGACCCGCGCCGCCACGCCACGCCCGCGAGCTTGTCGAGCTCGCGGCCCGAGCGAGTGCCGAACTGGCGCGCGAGCTCCATCTGGCCCTGGCCCAGCACGCTCACGCCGAAGAGCCCGCTCGCCGTCAGCAGCGGATACGATGCATGGTCCGGGCTGATGCTGAGCGCCACGAGGAGCGGATCGAAGGACACCTGGGTAAGCCACGCCGCCGTGAATGCGTTCACCCGCGAGCCATGGGCGACGCCCACCACGTAGACGCCGTTGGAAAGGCGGGAAAACACTTCGGCGGGCGACCCGGTCATCGCGTCACGCCTTCGAGGATGCGAACGTCCCGCTCCACCGCCCCGCCGAGGTGACGCAATGCCGATTGGTAGTCCGGGCTCTCGTAGGTGGCCAGCGCCCGCGCGACGGAGTCGAACTCGATCACGACCGTCCGCTGCGCGAGTCCGGCCTCGAACGAACGCGCTGGGTTGCCTCGCGCGAGAAACCGCCCGCCACCCGCCTCGATCGCCGGTCCTGCCAGCCGGGTGTACCGCGCAAGCGCGTCAGGGTCGGAAACCGAGCGATAGAACGTGACCCAGTAGCCCTTGGCCACCGTGGCTCCGGTGGAGGCCTGGCTCACGGCTCGGTGAGCCGGAAGGTGAACATCACCGGCGGGTCGGCCATGTCCACGCCACCGACGGCCTCGTACAGCCGCACGGCCGGCCCGTTCGCCGGGCTCGTCAGCACCCAGGCCTCGCGGCAGCCCAGGGCGCGGCCCCGCTCGAACAGGGCCTGGAGCAGGCGCTTGCCCAGCCCCTGCCGCTGGTGCGAGGGCGCGACTCCCACCTCGTTGATCCAGAGCTCGGCGGGCTTGTCGGGATGGACGTAGTGCACGGCCGACGCGAACCCGACAACGGTGCCCCCGTCCACGGCCACGATCAGGTGGTGCCGTCGGTCGCCCAGGAACTCGGCCACCAGCGCGGGGTCGATGGCGTGATCGAACACGCCCGGATCGACCCGCTCCAGGACCTTCTCGTCGCCCGCTTCGAGATGACGGATCTCAACGCTCACACGAATCTCCCGGCGCCCATGCCGCCCATCGGGACGGCGCGCGCACCAGCGAAGGAATGCTCCCGACGGGCCCGCGGTCAAGCCGACGGGCCACCGGGCTGTCATGGCCGAAGGACGAGCCGCTTGCGGTAGGCGTGCTGGGTCTTCACCCGCGAATAGCCCAGCCGCTCGTAGAAGGGATGCGATTCGGTTCGGCTGACATTGCTTCGCACGGACACGAGCTCGAGACCGCGCCCGGCGGCCCAGGATTCCACGGCGGCCACGAGCCGGCGCCCCACGCCCCGGGTCCGGTGCCGCGCGTCGACCACGAGGCCGAGCAGCTCGCAGCGGGTGGCCGACTCCAGCAGGTCCTGCTCCGACCCGTGAACCCAGCCGACCACCTCGCCGTCGGTCTCCGCCACGAGGACGACGTCGCCGGCTCGGCCGAGCAGGCGCGTGAGCCGCCCGGCGATCGTGTCCGCCGCGACCGGGTAGCCCAGCTGGCCGCTCAGCTGCGCAAGGCGCGGTGCGTCGCCCGCGGTCGCGGGGCGGACGAGCGGCGGCGAAGCATCGCTCACAGCGTGCGATCCTTCCAGTTCCACCAGCGGAGGAGCGCCGGCCGGGGCCGCGCCGTGCGCGCCGCGTAGGCGGCGCAGCGGAAGGCGTAGAGCACGCACGGGTCCTGTCGCGTGCCGCGCAGGCGGTTCAGCCGCTGGTAGAGCCGTTCGGGATCGCGCCGCCGCAGGTCGGCGACGCGGCGAACGCCGAGCGCGCGAAGATCGGCGGCCAGGCTGGGCCCGATGCCGGGCAGCGTCTGCAGCTCGTCGGCCGGGCGACGGCGAATCATCGTTCCTCCACGAGATCGGTCGGGGTTCGTTCGATCACCCTTGCGGCAGCGAGCTC
>JAICJD010000269.1 GCA_025928645.1 Gemmatimonadales bacterium | reverse complement strand
GCTGTCGGTGAGGTCGCCGCTCTGCAGGTTCATCTCGCCGCGAAGCGTGTCGAGCTGGTTCTCGTACTTGCGCTTGAGGTCCGCCCACTCGAGCGGCGAGATCGCGATCTTGTTGCGGTCGGCCTCGCGGAGCAGCAGCACGTTCTGCGTGAGGATCTTGGCGAAGCGCGACAGGGTCGAGTCGTTGGACTCGCGCAGCTGCTGCATGTACTGGGGCGGCAGGGCCCGCATCCAGTGGAGGAAGTCCTTCACCGTGAGCGCGCCGCCGGTGTACGTGACCAGGGTCTTGTCGGAGTTCCGGCTCTGGTCGGCCGCCTCGACCGCCGCGCGCATGGCGGCCGGCGCACCGCGCTCCACCTGCACGTGGTTCGCCGCCGCGAGGCTGTCCATGTACAGCGAATCCAGGTGCGCCCCGGCCCGGTCCTCGAGGAAGTCCACGATGTGGCCCCGCGCCTCCTCCAGCGTCGGGCGCCTGATGATGTGGTACCCGAAGGGCGTCTGAACCACCCCGCTCACCTCGCCCGGCCGCAGCGACCAGCCCACGCTGTCGAACGCCGGCACGAACCGGCCCTTGGGGCTGGGCGGCAGGTAACCGCTGTCCGCCTTGCTGCCGGGATCTTCCGACAGCTGGGCGGCGAGCTGATCGAAGTTGGCGCCCTTCCGGATCTGCGCGAGCGTCGCCGTGGCCTTCTGCTTGACGGCGCTCCGCTGCGCCGAGTCGACGTTGGCACGGGCCCCGAACAGAATGTGCTGGAGCACGCGCGTGTCGCCGGCGTTGTACACGCTATCCACCGACTTCGGGCTGACGCTCCCCCGGTGCGCCATGAGGGTATCGTGCCAGTGGGTGCCCTTGAGCTCGGACAGCTCCGGCCACACCGCCGCGGCCACGCTGGCCGAGTCGAGCGGGAGCTTGTCGTGCACCACCGCCTGGCCCAGCAGCGCGTAGTCCACCCAGATGTTCGCGACGTAGTCGGCGGTCTCGCGGTTGATCTTGACGCCCTTCCCGCCGGCGTTCAAAATCTGCGCGAGCCGCTCGGCGGAGAGCTCCTGGGAGCCCGCTTCGGCGGCCACGTCGGCGTGGGCGGAAAAGAGGTCGCGGAAGCCGGAGCAGCCGGCCAGGCCGGCGGCGAGGATCGTCCCGAGGATCACGTTGCGTCGCATGACATCTCCAAAAGGGGTTACTGCACGGCCGCCCGCAGCGCCCGCACCAGCGCCGGCACGATCGGCTCGCCGCCCAGCCGGAGCAGCCGGAGGGACAGCGGGACCGTCCGCCGCACCTCCGCGGCGAGCTGCACGTCGTCCAGGGCGGAAGTGAGGCCCGCGAGCCGCGGCGTCGTGCCCGCCCGGTAAGTCAATCTGGCCTCGTCCCCTCGCACGAGGACGTGCTGAAGGCCGAGCACCGCCCCGAGGGCGCGGAGCCGCGCCATGTCGAGCAGCATCTCGGCCTCGGGCGGAAGCGGCCCGAAGCGCTCCCGCAGTTCGTCGCGAAGCCCATCAATGTCGCCAGACGTCGTGGCCCGCGCCAGTCGCCGATACAGATCGAGCTTCACGTCGTCATCGGGCACGTAGATATCCGGCAGATGGGCCGGGCGATCGAGCACGACGTCGGGCGGCGCGGGCTGTTCCACCGTCCCCTGCCCCCGGAGCGACTTCACCGTCTCCTCGAGCCACCGCATGTACAGGTCGAAGCCCACCGCCTGCGCGTGGCCTGACTGCTCCGCGCCGAGCAGGTTCCCCGCTCCGCGGAGCTCGAGGTCCTTGAGCGCGATCCGGTAGCCGGCGCCGAGATCGGTATGATGCTCCAGGACCTTCAACCGTTCCTCGGCGTCGGGATCGATCGTGTCCGGCACCAGCAGGTAGCAGTACGCCCGGCGGTGGCTCCGGCCCACCCGGCCCCGCAGCTGATAGAGCTGGGCCAAGCCGAACCGGTGCGCGTCGTGCACCACCATGGTGTTGGCGTTGGGCACGTCGAGGCCGGATTCCACGA
Source organism: Gemmatimonadales bacterium (assembly GCA_025928645.1). Taxonomy (GTDB): domain Bacteria; phylum Gemmatimonadota; class Gemmatimonadetes; order Gemmatimonadales; family GWC2-71-9; genus CAVVWJ01. The sequence goes on along the minus strand of JAICJD010000269.1, from coordinate 473 downwards.
TCATGGTGGAGACGAGGATGTCCACCTCGCCCGACACGAACTCCCGCATCACCGCCTCGAGGGCCTCCGCGGCCATTTGCCCGTGGGCGACGCCGACGCGCGCTCGGGGCGCCAGCGACCGGACCTTCGCCGCGATGGTGTCGATCGTCTCGATCCGGTTGTGCACCACGAAGACCTGGCCCCCACGGTCGATCTCGCGCGCGAAGGCCTCCTCCAGCAGCGCGTCGTCCCACGGCTCGACGAAGGTCAGGATGGGGGAGCGGTCGCGCGGCGCGGTCTCGATGAGCGTGAGATCCCGGAGCCCCGCCAGGGACAGGTGCAGCGTGCGCGGGATCGGGGTCGCGGTCAGCGTGAGCACGTCCACGGCGAGACGGAGCGCCTTGAGCCGCTCCTTGTGCCTGACGCCGAAGCGGTGCTCCTCGTCCACGATGAGGAGTCCGAGATCCTTGAACGTGACGTCCTTGGAGAGCAGG
>JAICJD010000131.1 GCA_025928645.1 Gemmatimonadales bacterium | reverse complement strand
CCTCTGGAACCTCGCGATCATCGTGAGCCTGGTGGCGTTCGGCCCGGGCCGCGAGCGGTACCCGCTGGCCGAGATCGCCGCCTGGGGATCGGTGGTGGGCAGCCTGCTGCAGCTCGGGGTACAGCTGCCGACGGTCGCCCGACTGCTCGAGGGCATTCGGCCTCGGCTGGTCCGGGCCTCGCCGCCGGTGTCGCAGGTGCTGCGGAACTTCGGGCCCGTCTTCGTGGGGCGCGGCGTCGTGCAGATCAGCGCATACGTGGACACGGTGCTCGCGAGCCTGTTGCCCACCGGGGCCGTCGCGGGCCTCTCGTACGCGCAGGTGCTCTACACGCTCCCCGTGAGCCTGTTCGGGATGTCCGTGTCGGCGGCGGAGCTCCCGGCCATGGCGAGCGCCACCGGCAACGAGACCGAGCGCGCCGCCCAGCTTCGCGCGCGGCTCGCGTCCGGCCTCCGGCAGATCGCGTTCCTCGTGGTGCCCTCCGCCATGGCGTTCCTCGCCCTCGGCGACGTGGTAACCGGGGCGCTGTACCAGTCGGGCGCCTTCACCCGCGAGATGACGGTGTACGTGTGGGGCATCCTGGCGGGATCGGCCGTGGGACTGCTGGCCTCGACCATGGGCCGACTGTACGCCTCGACCTTCTACGCGATGCACGATACGCGGACGCCGCTCCGGTTCGCCGTGCTCCGGGTAGCGCTCACGATCGGGCTGGGATACCTGTTCGCGCTGCCGCTTCCGCGGCTCCTGGGCGTGGACCCCCGCTGGGGCGCGGCCGGGCTCACGGCCTCCGCCGGCCTGGCGGGCTGGATGGAGTTTCTCCTCCTCCGGCGAGCGCTCAACCGACGGATCGGAGACACCGGCCTGGCCTCGCGGCTGCTCGGCCGGCTCTGGGGTGCGGCCGTGGCGGCCGCGCTCGCCGGGTGGATCGTCCGGCTGCTCCTCCCGTGGGCGCACCCCATCGTGCTCGCGGCGCTCGTGCTGTCGGTCTATGGAGCGGTGTATTTTCTGGTGACCGACCGCCTCGGCATTCCTGAGGCTGGAGCCGTGGTGCGGCGCATCCTGCCGAAGGAACCGCGGAGCCGGCCCGACGGTTAACCTGCGGCAAACTCATGACGGTACCCGGCATTCCCGAAGCGCTTCAGCGCAAGCTCGATACCCTGCCCGAAGGCCCCGGCGTGTATCTGTGGAAGGACGCGAACGGGGACGTGCTGTACGTGGGCAAGGCCAAGCGCCTCAGGCAGCGGGTGCGGAGCTATTTCGCCAGCGACTTCGACACCACTCCGAAGAACCGGCTGCTGCAGCGGCTGATCGCGGACGTGGAGACGATCGTGGTGCCCTCCGAGGCCCAGTCGCTGATCCTCGAGAACAACCTCATCAAGGAATACCGGCCGCGGTTCAACGTCCGGCTCAAGGACGACAAGAGCTACCCCTCGATCGCGGTCACCGTGGCCGACCCGTTTCCCCGCGTCATCGTCACCCGCCGTCGCGACATTCCCGGCGCCCGCTACTACGGTCCGTACACCGACGTGGGCCAGCTCCGCCGCACGCTCGCGATCATCCGCCGGCTGTACACCGTACGCAGCTGCAGCGACGACCTTCCGGTGGAGCGCCGCGAGCGGCCCTGCCTGGACTATCACATCGGGCGATGCCTCGCGCCTTGCGTCGGCTGGCAGGGCGAGGCGGACTACCGCCGCATGGTGACCGAGGTGGTGGACTTTCTGGAGGGCCGCACCGTGGATGTGCGGCAGAAGGTCCGCGAAGCCATGCAGTCGGCGAGCGAGCGCGAGGACTTCGAGCGGGCCCGCGACATGCGCGACGCGCTCCGGTGGCTCGACCGCCTGGACGAGCCGGTGAGCGTCGAAGTGATCGGTACCGGGGACGCCGACGTGATCGGGTACGCCCGTGATGGCGACGACGCGGCCGGCGTGCTCATGCGCGTGCGCGACGGGCGAGTGGTCGGGCGGGAGCACCGCTTCCTCGAGGGCCTCGAGGAAGAGTCCGACGGCGCCGTGCTCAGCGCGTTCCTGGCCCGCTACTACGTGCCGGCCGAGGCCCGGGCGCGCCGCGTCGTGATCCCGTTTCCGCCGGAGGACCTGGAGGCGCTCCGCGAGCTGCTGCCGGATGCCGACTGGGCGGTGCCGCAGCGGGGCACCGCCCACCGCTGGCTCGAGCTGGCCGACCACAACGCGCGGCACCTGCTCGAGAGCCTCCGGATCGAATCCTTCGAGACTGAGGAGCGGGCCGAAGATCCGGTGTACGCGCTTGGCCGCGACCTTGGCCTGAGCTCCGTTCCCCGCAGCCTCGTCTGCGTGGACATCTCCCACAACCAGGGGCGGGACACCGTGGGTTCACTGGTCTGGTTCGAGGCGGGCCGGCCGAAGAAGAGCGAGTACCGCAAGTTCAAGATCCAGGGCCTGGGGCAGCAGGACGACTTCGCCGCCATCCACGAGGTGATCACCCGGTATCTCACGCGCCGCCGCGACGAGAGCCGTTCCATGCCGGACCTGATCGTGATCGACGGCGGGAAGGGACAGCTCAGCTCGGCGCTCGACGCGATGGAGAAGATCGGCATCCCGCCGATCCCGATGGTGAGTCTGGCCAAGCGCGAGGAAGAGGTCTTCGTGCCCGGCCGGGCGGACAGTCTGCGCCTGCCGCGGCGGAGCCCATCGCTCAGGCTGCTGCAGCGCGCGCGCGACGAGGCGCACCGGTTCGGCCTGGCGTACAACCGGCAGCGCCGCACCACGCGTACGATCACCTCCGAGCTGCTCAACATCCCGGGCGTCGGTCCCAATCGCCGGCGCCAGCTGCTGGAGCGGTTCGGCAGCCTCGCCGGCGTGAAGTCGGCGTCGGTCGCCGAGCTCACCACCCTGCCGGGCCTGTCCACGCGGCTGGCCGAGCGCATCCTCTCCCACCTGAACAGCATCTCGTGACGAATCCGTCGAGCGCGGCCGATTGGACCCTCGAGTGCTCCGGCTGCGACGCGCGCCGCGGGGCCGAGGGTCTGCCGACGGTGTGCGATCGCTGCGGCATGCCCTGGCTCGTGCGCTACCCGGCCCGCGCGCCGACGGTGGTCGATCGCGCGGAGGTGCGCCGCCGACACGGCATGTGGCGCTATCGTCCGTTCCTGCCTCTCGCGCCGGACGAGGAGCCCGTCACCCTCGGCGAGGGCGATACGCCGCTCCTCCGCCTCGAGCGAACCGGGGCGCGGCTCGGTATCCCGGACCTGTGGGTCAAGGACGAGGGTGCGAACCCGACCGGCTCGTTCAAGGCGCGGGGCCTGAGCGCGGCCGTTACCAGGGCCGTGGCCGCGGGCGCCGGGCGCTTCGTGCTGCCCACGGCCGGCAACGCGGGGGTGGCGGCCTCGGCCTACGGGGCGCGGGCGGGGCGGCCGGTTCGGGTGTACGCGCCGCGGACGACGCCGCGCACCATCCTGTCGCAGATCGCCGCCTTCGGCGGAGACCTGGTGCTGATCGACGGGCACATCGGCGACTGCGGACGCGCCTCGCGGGCCTATGCCGCCGAGACCGGCGCGTTCGACCTTTCGACGTTACGCGAGCCCTATCGGATCGAGGGAAAGAAGACGCTCGGCCTCGAGCTCGCCCTGCAGCTCGGCTGGACGTTTCCTCAGGCCGTGATCTATCCCACGGGGGGTGGAACCGGACTGATCGGCATGTGGAAGGCGTTCCGGGAGCTGAGGGACGCCGGCTGGGTCGGCGGCGAGCTGCCGCGGATGTACACTGTGCAGAGCACCGGCTGCGCACCCGTGGTTCGAGCGTTCGACGCCGGCGCCGAGCACTGCGAGGCCTGGGAGCACCCATGGACCGTCGCGAGCGGCCTCCGCGTCCCCGCGCCGCTCGGCGGCGCCCTCATGCTTCGCGCGCTCCGTGAGAGCGGCGGCGGGGCGGTCGCGGTGGCCGACGAGGTCCTGGCCCGCACGGCCTCGGAAGCGACTCGCGACACCGGAATCGATTTCTCCCCTGAGGGCGGCGCGGCCCTCGAGGGTGTGCGGCTGCTCGCGGCCTCCGGTGCGCTCCGGGCGGGCGATCGGGTGGTCGTATTCAACACCGGGGCGGGGTGGCTCTACCGCGACCCGGGGGATTTGCCTCCGGTCTGAGCCTCGGTCATATTTATAAGTCTATGGCTGATGGACGTTTTGCCATCCTCGACCCAGCCGCCGGCATCAGCGGCGACATGGTGCTCGGCGCGCTCGTGGCTGCTGGAGCCCCGGCAGAGTGGCTGCAGGCGCTCCCGGCCAGGCTCGGCGCGCCCGATGTGACGGTCAGGATCGACCAGGTCGACCGCTGCGGAATCCGCGCTACTAAGGTGAGCGTGGTCCTCCCGGGCGGCGTGGTAGAGCCGCCTGCCGAGCCGGCCGACGGTCCTGTCGATGCCTGGCGGAATGGGCAGCACCGGCGCACTCACGCCCATGACCAGCCCGCTCACCAGCCGAGCCACCCCGACTCGCACGCGCATCACGGGCCACATCGGCACATCGGCGAGCTGATTGCCGCGGTGGAGCGCGCGCCGCTCTCGGCGTGGGTCCGAGAGCGCGCCGTCCGCGCCTTTCGGCTTCTCGGCGAGGCCGAAGGCCGGGTGCATGGCGTCCGCGCGGAGGAGGTGGCCCTGCATGAGGTGGGAGCCGTGGACGCGCTGGTGGACATCGTCGGGGCCATCGAGGGGTTCGAGCGCCTCGGGATCACCCGGGTGTACCACCGGCCGGTGGCGCTGGGCAGCGGGTGGGTCCACGCGGCACACGGCATCCTCCCGGTGCCCGCGCCGGCCACCGCGGTGCTGCTCGAGGGCATGGAGGTCGTGTCCAGCGGGCCGGTCACCGGCGAGGCGGTGACCCCGACCGGCGCCGTGCTGCTGCGGGTGCTGTCCGAGGGCCCGCCGCCCCCGCGGTGGCGCGCCGTGACGAGCGGCGCGTGGGGAGCGGGCGGGCGCGACCCGTCCGGCTATCCGAACGCGCTCCGCCTCCTGATCGCGGAGCCGGCGGCGGAGCCGGGCGAAATCGTCGTGCTCGCCACCGACCTGGACGATCTCAGTCCGGAGTATCTCGACCCGCTGCGAGAGGCGCTGGTGTCGGCCGGTGCGCTGGACGTCCAGCTGTGGACGACGTACATGAAGAAAGGTCGGACCGGATTCCGGGTGGAAGCGGTGGCGTCGGCGGCCGACGCCGACGCCGTGGCGCAGGCCTTCTTCCGGCACAGCACCACAGCGGGCGTCCGGCGCCAGTCCGCCGAACGCATCACCCTGGCGAGACGGGAGCTCGAGGTCGAGGCCGCCGACGGGACCCGAGTGCGAGTCAAGGTGCTCGACGCGCCGGGCGGACCACGCCTCAAGCCCGAGTACGACGACGTGGCTGCCCTGGCCCGACGGACCGGGCAGCCTGCTCATGAGGTGGCAAGGGACTTGCGTGACCGGGCATCTCGCCTGGTGCGCCCCGAGGGTGCCGCCCGGCTTCAGACCCCGAACAAGGAGTCGTGACGAGTGAACGCCAAGATCACGTCGGCCATCCTGCTCCTGTGCCTGGACGCCACGCTCGCGAGCGCGCAGCAGCCGAGCGGGCAGCAGACGCTGGTGAGCGACCGAGTGGCGAAGTCCGTGCCCACCAAGTATGAGCCCGCGCAGTGTGACATCAAGCCGAACCACTTCAAGGTCGGGAGCGGCGCCGGCTACGTGAAGTCCGCGCTCGAAACCGATGTGCCGGAGAGCAAGGCGCGCATCCTGGGCCAGAGCGAGAAGGTGCTGCTCGAGGCCATCCGGCAGAACGGGCAGGACAAAAACCCGGCGGCCTGGTACTACCTGGGGCGAACCTATCTCCAGGAAGGCAAGCTCTACCCGGCCGACACCGCCTTCACCAAGGCCGAACAGCTCGCGCCCGATTGCGCCAAGGACATCACCCTGTACCGCCGCAATGCCTGGGTCGCGCTGATCAATGCCGGCAGCAAGTTCGAGGAGGACAAGAACCTCGATTCGGCGTACGCGCTGTATCAGCAGGCCAACGGGATCTACCGCGGCTCGCCGGTGGGCTTCTACCGCACGGCCTCGCTGCTGAATGACCGGAAGCAGTTCGACAGCGCCGCCTACTACTTCGGACAGGCGGTGGCGGTCTCCGCCAACACGACCGACACCACCGAGCAGAAGTACCGGAACAATTCCGAGTTCAGCCAGGGCGTGCTGCTGCTCAATGCCAAGAAATACGATCAGGCGGCACAGGCCTTCGAGCAGTACCTCAAGTGGGTCCCGAACGACCCGCAGGCGAAGCGCGGCCTCGCCCAGGCGTACCGTGGCCAGGGCAAGACCGAGCAGGCGCAGGCGCTCGAGAAGGAAGTCGTCGCGTCGGGCGGCGCGTCGGCGGGGGCGGGTGGGGCCGCCGGCGGGGCGGGCGGCACGGCCGATCTCATGAGCGCCGGCATCAATCTGTTCCAGGACAAGAAGTACGCCGAGGCAGCGGCCGCCTTCGAGAAGGTGGCGCAGGCGGAGCCGTACAACCGGGACGCGCTGTCCAGTCTCGCCAATACCTACCTCGCGCTCAAGAACGGTCCCAAGCTGCTGGCCACCTCGCAGCGGCTCGTGGCGATCGAGCCGTTGAGCGAGAGCGCGCTCAAGCTGCTCGGCGAGGGCTACAAGCAGACTTCGAAGGTGGACGAGGCGGTGAAGACGGCGGAGCAGGTGCTCGCGCTGCCGGCCAACGTGAAGGCGTCCGAGTTTTCGCCCTCGGGCGGCGGCGCGACGCTGACGCTGAACGCCACGGGCCGCGCGGCACAGACGGCCAACGGCAAGCCGATCGCGCCGGTGGCAGTGCCGATCACCGTCGAGTTCCTCAACGCGGGCGGTCAGCCCGTGGCCACCCAGGATACTCAGGTTCCGGCGCTCGCCAACGGCGCGTCGCAGGACGTGAAGATCGAGGCGAAGGGGGCCGGCATCACGGCCTGGCGGTACAAGCGGAAGTAGATTCGCGCAGCGTTCGCAAGGAGCGACCATGGCGGGAGTGCACGCGGAACGAGTGTCGGGTGAGGGACTCACCACCACGCGCGCGCCGTTCATCGAGCAGGCGCAGGCGGAGGGACGGCTGTATATCAGCCAGCCCTACGAGCTCTACTCCGAGGCCAATCACGAGGCCTGGCGCCGCCTGTACACCCGCATGGAGGACCGATGGCGCCGGTACGCGAACCCGCGCTTCCTGCAGGGGATCGACAACCTCTGCCTGGATTCGCAGCGCGTGCCGCGGCTGGACGATGTCAACCGATTTCTCAGCCCGCTCACCGGCTTCAAGGCGAAGCCGGTGAGCGGGTACGTCCCATCCTTCCTGTTCTTCGACTGCCTGCGCAACCGCGAATTTCCCACCACGATCACCATCCGGGACGGCGACACGCTCGACTATCTGCCGGAGCCGGACATCTTCCACGATATCGCCGGCCACGTGCCGATGCACACCGACCGCGCGTTCGCCGACACCCTGGTCCGCTTCGGCGACTGCGCCCACACGGCGGCGGAGATCGTGGCCGGAATCAAGGACGAGCAGGAGCAGATCCGGCGGGTCACCAGCATCTTCAAGGCGCTGGCCCGGTTCTTCTGGTTCACGATCGAGTTCGGCCTCATGCGCGGTCCGCAGGGCAAGGGGCTCAGGGTCTACGGCAGCGGCCTGCTCAGCTCCCACGGCGAGATCGCCCATTCGGTGGATTCGCCGCTGGTGCAGCGCTATCCGATCCAGCTCGAGTGGGTGGTGAACCAGTACTTCGAGATCGACCACTACCAGCCGCTCCTCTTCGTGGTGGACTCGTTCGACCACCTGTTCGAGCTGGTGGGTACGCTGGAGCAGTGGATGCGGGAGGGCCGGCTGGACAACGTTTCGCCCGGCGAACCGGCGGTCAGCGAGCCGGATCTCCGCAGCTTTCTCGAGGCTTCGCGGGCGAAGTAGCGGCTGGCGCGCGCCATGCCGTAGCGGGCCGGCCTCGCTTGACACTGTCGGACGAGCCGGTCACATTCCCGGCAGTCTCCGCGGGCGTAATTCAGTGGTAGAATGCCAGCTTCCCAAGCTGGACGTCGCCGGTTCGAGTCCGGTCGCCCGCTCTTCGGAAGCGCTTCGCCTGACGCGGTGCCCGGACCGCGTCGGGCGATGTTGTTTTCGGCGGTTTTCGCCCGTCACGCCGGCTTGACGCCGCCCTTCGGGCGATGGAAACTTCAGCACCCCCTTGAGCACGTCCGCGGTCCCTCGGAGCACCCCTGACCACCAGTCCCAGCGCGCCCGGGCCCATCCTGCTGGTGCAGCACAACCCGGCCGACGCGTTCTCGACGCGCCGCATTCTCAGCGACGCCTTCACCCCGGCGCCCGATGTGGAGCACGTGACGACGTTCGCCGCGGCGCTCGCGCGGCTCCGCGTGGGTGACCTGCGGGTCGTGCTGCTCGATCTCCGGCTGCCCGACGCCGACGGCGTCGAGGCGTGCGCCCGCGTGCTCCACGAGTCGCCCGAGCTCCCGCTGGTCCTGCTCACGGAGCTCGCCGACGAACCCGAGGCGGAAACCGCGGTGATGCTCGGGGCCCATGACTACCTGGTCAAGGGACGCTTCACCGCCAGCGGGCTCGGCCGCTCCATCCGCTACGCGGTGGAGCGCCACCGTCTGCAGACGCAGGTGGAGGAGCTCTCGCTCTCCGACGCGCTGACCGGGCTGTCGAACCGGCGGGGCTTCGCGGTCCGCGCGGAAGACGACGTGCGCCGGGCGCGCCGCTCGGGCACACCGTTCGTGCTCGGCGTGGCCGACGTGGACGGGCTCACGGCGATCAACGCGGCGCACGGGCGCCTCGAGGGCGACCGCGCCATCCGTGAAGCCGCCGGGATCCTCCGCCGGACGTTCCGGGATAGCGACGTCGTCGCGCGGGTGGGCGGCGACGAATTCGCGGTGCTGCTCCGCGAGGCGACGCCCGGCTGCCAGGAGGAGGCCCGCCGGCGCCTCGCCTCGTGCCTCGAGGAGCACAACCGGCGGCGGCCGCACCGTCGGTGGCGTCTGGCCATCGCGCTTGCCTTCCCACGCGGGGCCGCGACCCGGTCCGGCTCGGTGGACGACCTGCTGGCCGCACTCCCGGGAAGACTCGCCTTGGCGGGCGGGCAGGACAGGCCGCAGCATCGGGCGGAGTGACTCGGACGCAGACTGTCGCCCGGGCGCCACATTGTCTGAGCCGTAGCCTCGGAAGACGCGGTCCTGGACCGCCCGCGGCTGGCGCGGATTCTGCTCCTTCCGCTCCGTCCCTTACCCCTGAGCCCAATGCCCGCCTTCGCTCGCGCCTCACGCCTCGGTGTCGCCGCGGCTCTCGCGGCCGCCTCGCTCACCTGCAGCGGGGACAACATCACCCAGCCGACCCAGGATGACGGAACGCCGACGCTCGTGGTCGCGGCCGGGACGCCGGCCAGCGTCAGGCTGAACCGGCAGCCGCCCGCGTCCGCGCTGGACGAGGAGGTGTGGACTCCGGGGTCGCAGCCCCTGGTCCTGGTGAAGGACGCGGCGGGCGCGGCCGTCGCCAACGTCGTCGTGACGGCAAGCGTCGCGAGCGGGTCGGGCGCGCTGCAGGGCGCGCTCACGGCGACCACCCGCGCGAACGGCACCGCCCAGTTCACCGATCTCGGCATAGCCGGCACCGGCGCGCACACGCTCCGGTTCACGACCGGCGCCGTCTCGGGCACGTCCACCACCGTCACCCTCCGGGCGCTGCCCCCGGAAGCCACGTCGGGTGACTGGGACCCGCCGGTGGCCTGGGACATCGTGCCGCTCCACATGACCCTGCTGCCGACGGGAAAGGTGCTGGCCTGGGGCAAGCTCGAGAGCAACGGCACGATGAGCATGCCGAGGCTATGGGACCCCGCCAACGGCCTGCCGGGCGCCGCGCGCATGATCCCGGTGGACACGATGCTGTTCTGCTCGGGTCACACCCTCATGGCGGATGGGCGGGTGATGGTCTCGGGCGGTCACAAGGCGGACGACGAGGGCCTCGACGTCACCAACATCTTCGATCCCGTGAGCGAGACCTGGGCGAGCGGCCTGCCGAGGATGGCCAAGGGCCGCTGGTATCCGACGGTCACGACCCTGGCCGACGGGCGGCTCGTCACGATCGCCGGGCGCGACTCGGCGTCGCGCACGGTGCTGATCCCGGAGATCTGGGAGAACAACCGCTGGGTGCAGCTCCCCGGCGCGAGCTACAATCTGCCCTACTATCCGCGCGATTTCGTCGCGCCCAACGGCAAGCTGTTCTCCGCCGGCGAGCGGGTGAAGTCCCGCTATCTGGACGTGGACGCCTCCTCCGCCGCCGGCCGGGGCAAGTGGACGACGGCCGCGGGCTTCGCCCACGTGTGGCCGTACAACCGCGACTACGGTTCCGCCGTGATGTACGAGCCCGGAAAGGTGCTCTACGCCGGCGGCGGCGGGTACCTCACCTGGGGCTCGCCCGATCCCAAGGCGGGATCGCCCACCGCGACGGTGGAGACGATCGATCTCAACCTGGCGTCGCCGCGCTGG
>JAICJD010000291.1 GCA_025928645.1 Gemmatimonadales bacterium | reverse complement strand
GTGATGCCCATCATCACGCCCGCGGCCTCGCCGGGGAGGTGCGCCATCACCTGATCGAGGTGCTTCCGCTTGACCGAATCGGGCATGGGCACGCCGAGCGGGTAGGCGAGAAGCGGGGTCACCATGCCGAGCGTGGAATCCGGCGCGCCCTCATACGTCCGGTAGCTGCCGGTGGCCGAGTCGATCGGCACGTGCAGCTTCGCCGCGACCTCGTTCCAGCGCGGGTCCGGCGGCAGCCCGAGCCGGCGCGCGGCCGATGTGGCGAGCTCGAGGGTGCGCCGGGCGACCTCGTTGGTGTAGGCGTCGTCGTTCACGCCGACCAGCCCCTCGGCGACCGAGACGACCTTCCGGATGTGGTACTGTCCGCCAGCGCTGTCGAACGTGGAGCGGCTGACCCAGAAATCGGCGGTCCCGCGAAGCACGGGAAAACCCTCGCGCGCGAGCCAGGCCGAGTCTCCCGATGCCAGGTAGTACTGCCATTGCGCGACGGCGACGTCGCCGTTCACGTGGATCTCCGAGCTCGCGTTCTGCGCCGCGAACCGCGGCGTGGTCTCCCGCCCGAGCTCGTCCGATTCCCACGGGTACATCGCGCCCCGGAAGCCGTGGGCCCGCGCCCGCGCGCGCGCCGCGGGAAGCGCGCGGGCGCGAAACGAGACCAGGGAGCGGGCGATGTCAGGGTGGGTCAACACCAGCGCGGGGAACATCCAGGTATCGGAGTCCCAGAACATGTGCCCGTAGTAGCCGCCGCTCGAGAGCCCCATCGGCGGTATGGCGAGGCCGGTGCCGGAGTCCGCGCTGCAGAGCAGGTAGAACAGCATGGCGCGGGTGATCCGCTGCAGCGCGGGGTCGCCCTCGAGCACGATGTCGGTGCGCCAGCGCCGCTCCCAGGCCGCGGCGTTGGCCGCCACGGCGGCGTCGTAGCCGGCCGCGCCCGCCTCCGCCACCTGGCGGGCGGCAACGGCGAGCGGGTTGGCCGTCTCCGCGGACGTAACCGTTCCGACCAGCAGCGTGAAGGTGTCAGTGCGGCCGGCCGCACCGTCGAAGGCGATCTCGACCGCGGCGCTGTCGGCCGCCGCGACGGTGCGGGCGCGGGCGCCGTGGAGGCCGGCGGGCCAGCGCACGTCGGCCGCCTGCGCTACCACCGTCGCGCGGCCCTCGGGCGACGAGGTCATCGAGAGCCGGGCGCGAGCGCTACCGGCCGTGGCGGCGCGCGAGCGCACCACGCTGTGGCCGGGATACCAGAGATCGGCGGGCCCCCACTCCGGCTCCGCGCGGGTGAGCCGGGCGAGCGCCAGCCGCTTCGGCGGAGGCCAGCCGGCCAGCGCGAAACGCACCCGCATCGGGCCGTCCGCGCCCGGCGTGAGCTCGAGCCGGCCGGCGGCGAGGCCCAGGGCCGCGCGCGAGATGAAGGTCTCGACGCGAATTCTGGTGGCGCGGCTGCCGTCTCGCCATTCGTACGCGGTCCGGGCGGTGCCGGTGCGCATGTCGATCGTCTGCCGGTAGCCGGCGATCGAATCGTTCGCGGGCGGGGTGCGAAGCCAGCGCCGGCCGTCGAAGATCGCGATGCCGTTCCATGCGGGCACCGCGGTGATGCGTGGGACGTCGCCGGGGCCGTGTTCGTAGAGGCCCGCGGCCATCGAGGGCGCGGCCCCGATGCCCAGCGGAGGGATCACCTGCCCCAGGCGGCCGTTGCCGATGAACGGCGACGGCGC
>JAICJD010000198.1 GCA_025928645.1 Gemmatimonadales bacterium | reverse complement strand
TCGGGGAAGGCGACGCAGCCTGTGTCCCGGAAGGCGGGGAGGTAGCGGCCGTGCCTACCGGCCCGGACGACCCAGACGGCAGGAGGAATGTCGGAACGGGTCCTCGGATGCTTCTTGTCGTGCGGTCGGCTGTGTGGTCAGCGGTGGCGAGGTCGGGATGCCTCGACGGCGCGGATCAGCGGCCCAAGGACAACCGGCACGACCGCGAGGGTCATGCCGAGCCAGAACCGCGCGGGGTGGGTGGCGATCACGACCAGGCCGAGGACGTAGAGGAAGACGCCCTCGGAGGGCTCGTAAAGATGGCTCATCGCCGGCCGCAGCCTTCGATCGCCTCATTGAGCGTCTGGCTGGCGTGTCGGCAGGCCGCGCCGGCGGCGTGCAGATGGTCGGCCGCGAGCGCGAAGTCGTCGGAGGCGTGGCGGCCGGGACAGCCATCTACTACTAGCTACTTGCCCCGGATAAACGGCTTGGAATGAGAACGGCCGCGCCGGGTTGGAGGCGCGGCCGTTTCGGGTTTGGGTGTGTCCGGATGGGTGGTTTCGGACACGGGGATGGTGTCATTCGGCCCGGATGGCGAGGGTGTCGAGGTTGTAGGTGAGGATCGCCCAGGCGGTCCAGGTTTTCGCGCCGTGGCAGAGTCACTGCAAGATGTGTGGCCGACGCGGACGTACAGCCGATCTCGAATCCGGTGCAAAAACGCGGCGGCCGGATCTGGAGCCCGGCATTACAAAATCCGCGACCTGCGCCCGGCTACGAATTCCGACCGGAATCGGAGCAGGCATTACAAACCGAACGTAGCAGCCGCCGGCTTGCTACGACTTGCGACGTGTGGGCCCAAAAAGTGGCCCCGAACGCCGCCGCCAGGCACCGAACGTCCGTTCCCGTACCGTGGACTTTGCAGGGCTTTCGTGGTACTGCGGGGAGCTGCAAGAAACGGGGGCGGCAGGATTCGAACCTGCGACCGTCAGCTTAGAAGGCTGCTGCTCTATCCCCTGAGCTACGCCCCCTCGTCTTCCTCACCCCTGCAGTTTGCAGGAATCTTCAGCTCGCCGCCCGCCACACGGGGCCTGGCCCCGCCTTGCGGGTCCTATCGGGCGCCGGTGTCGACCAGGTGTTCGCGCACTGCTTTGAGCGCCGCCTGGGTGCGGTCGGTGACGGCGAGTTTGCGCAGGATGGCGGAGACGTGCGCCTTCACCGTCTTCTCGGAGAGCGAGAGCTGGAGCGCGATCGCCTTGTTCGGCATCCCGCGCGCGATCAGCTCGAGCACCTCGCGCTCGCGCCCGGTCAGCTCCGCCGCCGCGTCGGGTGGACGGCGCAGCTCGCCCACCAGGCGGGCGGCGGCCTCGGGGTGGAGCGGCGAGCCGCCCGCGTGGGCCGAGCGGATCGCGGCCAGCAGCTCGGCCGGCTGGGCGTCCTTGAGCAGGTAGCCGGCGGCGCCCGCCCGCATCGCCTCGACCACGCGCTCGTCGGCTGGGAAGCTCGTCAGCACGACGACGCGCGGCTCGCCCCGGCCGGAGCGGATCCGGCGCAGCGCCTCGAGCCCGTCGCCCTCGGGCATCACCATGTCGAGCAGGACGACGTCGGGCTGGAGCCGCTCGGCCTGGGCGGCGGCCTCGATCCCGCCGCCGGCCTCGCCCGCGATCTCGATGTCGGCCTGCAGCTCGAGGTAGGCGCGCAGGCCCTGGCGGACGACCGGGTGGTCGTCGGCGATCAGCACCCGGATCGGCCGGTCAGCCACGGGGCACCTCGACCGCGACGGTCGTGCCCTCGCCGGGCGCCGAGCGCAGGTCGAGCCGGCCGCCGACGGCCCGCGCCCGCTCCGCCATCACCGTCACGCCCAGGTGCTGCGAGCGCACGCCCGGGTCGGAGGGATCGAACCCGGCGCCGTCGTCGGCCACGGCGAGCCGCGTCCGGGTCGGGTCGAGGTCGAGCTCGACCGCGATGCGGCTCGCGCCGGCGTGTTTGAGCGCGTTCTGGAGCGCCTCCTGGGCGATCCGGAAGAGCTCGCGCTGGATGGCGGCGTCCGGCTCGCCCGAGCCGTTCACCGCGAGCTCGACGGTCGCCGGGTGGACGCGGTCGAGGACGTCGACGTGCTTCTGCAGCGTCGCGACGAGCCCGTCAGCCTCGAGGTCGGCCGGCCGCAGCTGGAACACGAGCGAGCGCATCTCCTCACGTGCCTCCGCTGCCAGCCGCCGCACCTCGACCAGCTGGGCCCGGGCCGCCTCCGTGTCGCGATCGAGCAGCTCGGACGCCGCCTCGGCCGTGAGCGTGAGCGAGAAGAGGGTCTGTGACACGGCGTCGTGCAGATCGCGCGCGAGCCGGTTCCGCTCCTCGACCACCGACAGCTCGCGGCTGCGCTCGTGCACGCGCGCGGTCGCGATCGCGACCGCGGCGTGGGCGGCGAAGAGCTCGATCAGCTCCTGGTCCCCGTCGGAGAACTGGTCCGCGCCGATCTTGTCGGTGAGGTAGAAGGCGCCCACAACCTCGCCCGCGGAGAGGACGGGCACACCCAGGAACGAGGTCATGCGCGGGTGCGCAGCCGGCCACCACTCGAACCGCGGGTCCTTGCCGATGTCCGAGGTGCGGTACGGCTGCGGCCGCTCCAGCATCGCGCTCAGCAGCCCGTGGGTGCGCGGGAGCCGGCCGATTGCCGCGATCAGCTCGTCGCTCATCCCAGCGGTGATGAAGTGCGAGAAGCCGCCGCTCCCGTCCGGCACGCCCACGGCGGCGTAGCGGCAGCTCGCGAGGGTTCGCGCGGCCCGCACGAGACCCTGGAGGGTGGCCTCGAGCGAGGGGGCCACCGCCATCGCCGCGATCACCTCGCCGACCGCGCGCAGCGCCGCCCGGGAGGGCTCAGCGACCGCTGCGGCGGGCGCGGGCCGCGTCATCGCCGCGGGCGAGCAGGAACGCCACGATGATCGCGATGATCACCACGCCGAAGACGGGTGCGAGGCTGATCAGGCTGGAGATCGAGACGTTCATGCTGCAATCTCATGGTACGGGTGCCTCGGCTCGAGGTAAATCGAGGAGCCGGTGAAGCGCGATCCCGAACCGGTCGGTGCGAACCGTCACGCCCGCGCGGCGGGCCTCCGCGAACCGGAGCGACATCTCGAGCAGCTCCAGGCACACGATCACGCGCGCGGCCCCGGCCGGCTGGTCGAGGCCGGAGAGCCAGCCGGGCGCGCGCTCGAGCGTGTCGGCGACCGCGCGCGGCGGCGGCAGCTTGCGGACGTTCAGCGCGACGAGCAGGCCGTAGTGGGCCGCGTCGATGCCGACGGGGACGCCGTCGCGGCTGCGCTCCCAGTCCCACACGACCAGCCGCCCGTCCAGGCGGCGCATGTTCCAGGGCGTCCAGTCGCCGTGGCCGCGCCCGAACCGCAGCAGCGTGTCGCCGGCCTCGGCCGCGATCGCGTCGGCAGCCCCGTCGAGGCCGGCGCCCACAGCCGAGATCCGGGCCCGCACGTCCGCCCACCAGTCGCTCTCGGCGAGCGGCGAGCGGGAGACGGCGCCGCCGAGGGTCAGCTCGTGCGTGGCGTCGCGGGGCGGGTCGAACGCCGTCACCGGCGCGCCGCCGACGAGCGGCTCGACCACGGTGACGGTGTTGCCCCGCCAGTCGAAGGAGTGGAGCAGGCGCGACACCCGGAACGTGCGCGGCGGATCGGGGCGGGAGGCAAAGGTCGCCAGGGCCTTGGCCTCCGCGGCCACGAGCGGGCGGGTGAGCTCGTTCCAGCCCACCTTCGCGTACGCGAGCACGCGGCCGTCCGGCGTGCCCACCTGCACGACCGGCTTGCCGTTCGGGCGGGTGGCGCCCACGCGCACGACGAGCTCGACGTCCCGGACGCCGAGGAGCGCGGCCAGCCGGTGCCGCAGCACGAGGTCGGGCAGTTCGGCGTCGGTCACTCCCGCCGCGACGTGTACTCCGAGGCGGTCGCGGCCCAGCCTCTGCGGCAGGCCGCTGCGCAGCGCCGCGACGGCCGCGCCGGTGGCTGCCGTCCCCTTGCGGCCGGGCATGAGCAGGTACTGGCGGGCCGCCGCGGCCGCGCCGCGGCGGGAGCCGGGGGGCACGAGCATGCCCGGCCGGCGCAGCGACGGGAGCACGACGTAGGAGTCCACGCGGCGGTATCCCGGGGGCGGTGCCGGGCCGACGTGGACGCGCGCGTCCGCGGCTGCCAGCCCGCGCATGCAGGCGTCTGCATCCCTCATGCCGAACACCGTACCCGTGCGGGGCCGGAGAATCCGTCAATCACGTGCTAATACTGCCCGTGTGCAGGGTTGACGCCCCACCCGTGCGGAGTACCATTGGTTGGGGAGGCCGGGTGGCCCTGGACGAACCAGCACCCCCGCAGCAGACCGGCGTCCCCAGCGCCGGGCGGAGCCGATTGGTGGCGGCACCAGGCTCGGCACAGCCGAGCCGTAGGCACGCAGACGACCCGAGAGGATCTGGTAGTGGAAAACGGTTGGTATGAGTCCGTCTCGCTGAGCGACTACGTCGGCGTCGTCTGGCGGCGCAAGTGGATCGCCCTGCTCGTGACCGTGATGGTTACGGCGGCCGCCATCGGGTTCTCCGAGCGCCAGCAGAAGCTTTACGCCGCGACGTCCCAGCTCGTGAACACCACCATCGCCGCGAGCACCGCGTCGGGCAAGAGCACGTCGACCAACGCATGGTCGTCCGCGCACGCGCCGCTGCTCGCCACCACCACCGCCGCCCAGGCTGTCCTCAAGTCCGCGAACCTCTCGAACATCAGCGGCCAGCAGCTCCTGAACGAGACGAAGGTGAGCGCCGATCCGCTCGTGGACGCCGTCGACTTCACCGTCACGGATCCGAACGCCCAGACCGCCCAGAGGCTGGCCAACGCGTGGGCGCTCTACGCCGGCGCGTACGCGAACGATCTGGACAAGGCGCCGCTCGAGGCGAACATCAAGAACCTGAACAGCGCGGTCGCGCGCATGCAGGCGGCCCAGACGCAGTATCTGCAGGCCACGGCAGACCCGACGGACACCATCACGCCCAACATCAGCAAGCCGCTGTACGACCAGTACACCAGGAACATCAAAGAGGACTACAACACGCTGACCAAGAAGCAGGCGGCGCTCCAGGGAACCGGCTTCGCCCTCGGCCCCAAGACGGCTCCGCCCGCCGCCCAGACCCAGCCGAAGACGACGCGCAACGCCGGCATCGGCCTGGTGCTCGGCCTGATCCTCGGCATCATCCTGGCCTTCCTGCAGGATCTGCTCGACACGCGCGTCCGCACCGTGGCCGAGGTCGGCCGCCGGCTGCGGCTGCCGCTGCTCGCGAGCATCCCGGCCCGGCCGCGCGCGCTGCGCGAGTACGCCGTCGTGCTGCTCTCGCCGCAGGGAGCGGCCCAGATGCCCACCGCCGAGGCGTACCGCATCTTCAAGCTGAACCTGGCCACGACGCTGCGGCGCGGCATGAAGGTGATCATGTTCACGAGCGCCTCGGATGACGAGGGCACCTCGACGACCGTCGCAAACCTGGCCGTGGCGCTCACCCGCGCCGGCCAGCAC
>JAICJD010000245.1 GCA_025928645.1 Gemmatimonadales bacterium | reverse complement strand
CGGCGGAACCTCGCGCTCGCGTGCGGCGTCGGCGCGCTGGCCGTCTTCTTCCTCGTGTGGCCCGGCATCGACCTGTCGTACGAGGCGATCCGCTACTTCCTCCTGAGCGCGGCGCTCCACCTCACCGTGGCCTTCCTGCCGTTCCTGGGCGCCGCCGACTCGCTCGCCTTCTGGCAGTACAACCGCCGGCTCTTCCTCGGCTTCCTCCGGGCCGTGGTCTTCTCCGGCGTCCTCTTCGTCGGCCTCGCCATCGCCCTCGGCGCGCTCGACAAGCTGTTCGGGGTCCACGTGCCGGGCGAGACCTACTTCCGCATCTGGCTGATCGTCGCCTTGGTCGTCAACACCTGGATCTTCCTTGCGGCCGTGCCCCTGGACCTGGCCGCGCTCGGGCGCGACACCGAGTACCCTCGCGGCCTCAAGGTGTTCGCCCAGTACGTCCTCACACCGCTCGCCTTCACCTATCTCGTCATCCTGCTGGCCTACCTGATCAAGATCGTGGCCGGCGGCGAGTGGCCCAGCGGGTGGATCGGTTGGCTGGTCGCCAGCGTGTCGGTCACGGGGCTGCTCGGCTTCCTGCTGGTGCACCCGCTTCGGGGCGACCCGGGCGAGGGCTGGATCCGGATCTACGCCCGCTGGCTCTTCGTCGGCCTGGTGCCGGCCGCCTTGATGCTTCTGGTGGCGTTCTGGAAGCGGATCGTGCCGTATGGGCTCACCGAGCCGCGCGTGCTGGGGTTGATCCTCGGCGTCTGGCTCCTCGGCATCGCGCTGATCTTCACGGTGCGCGGCGGGGCGAGCATCCGGATCATTCCGGTCAGCCTGGCCGTCCTGCTGCTGCTCACCCTCTACGGTCCGGTCAGCCTGACCAGCGTCTCGGTCGCGAGCCAGGGTCGCCGTCTCGCGCGGCTGCTCCGGGCCTCCGGCTCCGCCGGCGCCGCGAGGGAGGCGAGCGCCGCGCTCCGCTTCCTGATCGATCACCGCGCCGGCGACGCGATCGCGGCCCGCATCGCGCGTCCGCTGCCGCCGATCGACTGGAAGACCGTGCCCCGTCACGGCGGCGCCCGCGACAGTCTCGGCGCCCGGATCATGGCGCTGCGGGGGGCGGAGTACGTTCCGGAGTACGGGCGCAACGGCGGCTGGTTCCAGTTGAGCAGCAACGACCCGCTGGCCGTGGCGGGCTTCGACTGGGTCCTGCCGGCCACCATGGGCGACACGACCACCCGGGTGGCCGGCGCCGATTCCGTCGCCGTCGTGAGCCGCGCCGGCAGCGCCCTGGTTCGGGTCCGCGTCGGGGCCGACACGATGGAGTTCGACCTCCGTCCGCTGATGCGGCGCGAGGGCCGGTCGCCCCCGCAGACGGGCCGGGTGGCGGGCGCGAGCCTGCGCCTCGAGGCGGTGGCCGGCCCGAGACGGGCCGTGCTGTCGCTCGATCAGTTGAGCGGAATGCGTTCCGCGGACTCGGTGCAGGTGATGAGCTGGACCGGTTGGGTGCTGCTGGGGAGGAGGTGACGCGTGCCGCCGCCGGGAGAGGCATTTCACCCGGACCGCCGGATCTTTGCCTGCCCGATCACATGTGAGCCCATTCTGCGGCAATGACTTAGCCGATGGCACACCCCTCGCACCCGGACCGGGAACCTTCAACTCCTGAGGCCCGATGTGAGGAACAGAATCGCGGTTGGCGGGATCCTGGCCCTGGCGCTCGTGGCCGGCTGCAACGCGGGCGCGAGGTCCCAGGCAGAGGTCTCACCGCGTCCGGTCGCGGTACGCCGCGGGCCGGCGCGCGATATCATCGTGGTGGAGCGCACCCACGTGCCGAAGGGGAAAGCGCACGGATGGTGGAAGAAGAATGGTTATCGTGAGGTCACGGTCTACTCTGACGGGACCCGCTACTACAGTCGGCGGATCGACGGCACGTCAATCCGCGCGGTTGTCGTCTTCCAGCGTGAGGGCAGGTATTACCTCGGAGACGACTGACTTCGAGGAGATCCGGCTGCGCCCCGGCGCCCGCAACGTTCAGTTGAAAGGGGTCGTGCCGCGTACAGGCCACGACCCCCGGCTCAAACTACTGGCGTCGCGCCCCCGCGCCCGCCGTCACACCAAGCCTTGCCTCCAGCTGCTTGAGCAGCGCTCTGGCGGTCGACTCCGAGGACGCGGGATTCTGTCCGGTGATCAGGTTCCCGTCCGCCACGGCATGAGCTGACCAGTCCGCCGCCTTCGAGTACTTACCCCCGTTGGCCTTGAGCGCGTCCTCCACCAGGAACGGCACTACGTTCGTGAGCCCGGCCGCGGCCTCCTCGCTGTTGGCGAACCCGGTCACCGCCTTGCCCTTGACCAGCGGTGCGCCGTCGGGCGCCTTGGCGCGGCGAAGCACCGCCGGACCATGGCACACTGCTGCCACCGGCTTCCCCGCCGCGTAGAGTCGCTCGATCAGGGCAATCGAATCCCGGTCCTCCGCCAGATCCCACAGCGGCCCGTGGCCTCCTGGGTAGAAGACCGCGTCGTAGTCGCCCGCCGACACGCTCGCGAGCTCGACCGTGTTCGCCAGCGCGCGCTGCGCCGCCGAATCCTGCCGGAATCGCTGCATGGCCGGCGTCTGGGCCTTCGGATCATCGCTCTTGGGATCGATCGGCGGCTGCCCGCCCTTGGGCGACGCGATCGTGACATCCAAACCCGCGTCCTTGAGGACGTAATAGGGTGCCGCGAACTCCTCCAGCCAGAAGCCGGTGGGTTGTCCGGTATCGCCCAGCTGGTCGTGAGATGTGAGTACCATGAGGACCTTGGCCATCGTTTGACTCCCTTCATTGCCGGTTCTGCTCTAACTTCGTCGAAGCGCTCCCCCGCTTGCAGGATAGCGCCGGCGCGCAGGGCGGCAACCCGTGAGTGGCAAAGGACCCGATCAGGGTCTACCGCCTCCTCACGGCACCCTCGCCGGCGGGCCGGCATCCATCAGCTTCCGCGCAAAGTACGTGTACTCGCACCGCCTGGGCTGGGGGACAGGAACCGCATGGTTCTCCCAATAAGTGATACCTTCAACCATGGACCCAATTCCCGAAGTCTGGCTCCGCGGCTCGCTCCCCGGCATCCAGCCCTACCTCCAGCCGGCCGCGCACGCCCTGCAGCAGGTGCGCGAAGACATCGAGCCGGCGGTCCAGGACCTCACCCCGGACCAGCTCTGGCATCGCCCAGGCGGCGCGGCCGCCATCGGCTTCCACCTTCACCATCTCCCGGGCAGCCTCGAACGGCTGCTCACCTACTCTCGCGGCGAGCCTCTCTCCGCCGAGCAGATGGCAAGGCTCGCCTCCGAACGGACCGTCCACGAGGACCGGCCCGGGCTCGATGCTCTGCTCACCCGGCTGACGGGTGAGATCGAGCGGGCGCT